>JAIEQT010000650.1 GCA_019747455.1 Chitinophagaceae bacterium
GATCCTAACTTACCCAAAGTAAATATTGTACCGCAGGATATGGGTAGGGTGGTATTGAACTTGATTAATAATGCGTTTTTCGCCGTGAGCCAGCGTCAGAACGTCGGAACGTCAGAACGTCAGGAAAGACAATCGTCAGAGCGTCGGAACGTCGGGGCGTCGTGGCCTCTCCGTTCTGACGAAGAATACACCCCAATGGTAATCGTATCAACACGAAAAAAAGAGGACACCATCGAAATCACTGTATCGGACAATGGTACCGGTATTCCTAATGAGATCAAGGAGAAGATCTTCCAGCCCTTCTTTACTACCAAGCCAACCGGACAAGGAACGGGATTGGGATTGAGTTTGAGTTATGATATCGTGAAAGCGCATGGCGGAGAGTTGAGGGTGGAGAGTGAGCAAGGGAAGGGTACAACGTTTAAGATTGAAATACCGATTTAGGATACGAGATTCGGGTTGCGAGTTACGAGTTGGTTTTCAAACCCGAAACTCGAACCCTGTGTCTTTCTCATCCCTTTTTCGCATCATATTTCTTTTCTGCTTCCTTTGCCTTTTCGAAATCTAACACTACCCCATTGATGCAATAACGCAAACCTGTTGGAGGAGGACCATCTTCGAATACATGGCCTAAATGTGATTTACATTTACCACATTGTACCTCTGTTCTCTGCATACCATGCGTATTATCAGGTGTGTAGATAATAGATCCTTTTGTGATAGGCTCATAAAAACTAGGCCAGCCGCAACCACTATCAAATTTGGTATCACTTTTGAATAAGGCATTACCACAAACAGCACAGTAGTAAGTGCCGGCTTCCTTAAAATTCTCAAACTTGCTTGTCCAGGGACGCTCGGTACCTTTTTCTCTAGCTATATAATATACTTCCGGTGATAGAACCTTTTTCCATTCCTCATCTTCCAATTTTATTTTTTCTTTACTATCCCTAGAATAATAGGGGTTGGTCATTTTTTTACTGGTATCCATATTTGGTACTTTTTTAGATTTGTTTTGTTGAGCCCAACAACCGGGTAATAGAAACACTAGGGCTGTTAAGGTAATAACTAATTTCATGTTATAATTATTTAAATATGTTATTATATACGTAAGAAACGTAAAAAGCTTTCATCCTTATTCCTAAAACAAACGTTAATTAGGGGTTTGCATAGGTTTAAAAGGATTTATTCCCTTGTTAAAGATAATTTAACAGTTCGATTGTATATTTGTTCTTCATTCAAGGTTAGTACGTACATGTTTAATATTATCTTATTCGGTCCTCCCGGAAGTGGAAAAGGTACGCAAAGTGAAAGATTAATTGCTGCTTATGGTCTAAAACATCTTTCGACAGGCGATTTGTTGCGCAGTGAAATTGCACGCAAAACACCATTGGGTATCGAGGCAAAAAGTTTGATGGATAAAGGTCAGTTAGTGCCAGACGAGGTGGTGGTGGGCATGATCAGTTCTGCTTTAGATGAAAATCCGCAAGCTAAGGGATTTCTATTTGATGGATTCCCTAGAACCGTTGCCCAGAGTGAATCTTTGGATAAACTCCTGAAATTGAAAAATACAGAAATCGGGGTTGTTTTAGCACTTGATGTAAGTGAAGAAGAATTGGTTAAACGTTTATTAAACAGAGGGCTTACCAGTGGAAGAAGTGATGATACCAATGAAGCAGTAATCAGAGCCCGCATTATTGAATACAAACAAAAAACAACGGTGGTAGCTAATTATTATGAACAGTTCAATAAAGTAGTACACCTAAAAGGAGAAGGCTCTGTTGAGGAAATTTTCAGCGGACTTTGCAGCGAAATCGATAAACGCTTGTCTATTTAAACAACTGTTAAAGTTTTTGTGACCAATAACCAACTGCTATCCCATCCTGCTTCAAGCGGGATGGGTTTTTTATTTTCTTCCCCCGTAAACTATCAATCGTTAGCTTTGTTGCGATAATTAAGAGAGATATGTATCAGGTTGAAAATTATATTCAAGGCAGTTGGATTAAAGGTGATGGAGATGGTCAGTTACTGTTCAACGCGGTTACGGGAGAACCCATCGCCAAAGCAAGTACAAAAGGTATCGATTTTGCTTCCGCACTTCATTTTGCCAGAACCAAAGGCAATATGGTACTACGTAACATGAGCTTTCATGAGCGCGGTTTGATGTTGCGTGCATTAGCTATTCATTTAAGAGAACACCTACCAAAATTTTATGATATCAGTTATCAAACCGGGGCAACTAAAGCAGATAGTTGGGTTGATATAGAAGGTGGGATCGGAAACTTATTCTCATACGCATCACTACGCCGAAAATTTCCCGATACGCCTTATTGCTTGGATGGCGAACAGCATATTTTAGGTAAAGCTGGTAGTTTTATGGGGCATCATTTATTGATACCTAAAGAAGGGGTAGCTATACATATCAATGCCTTTAACTTTCCTGTTTGGGGAATGCTTGAGAAAATTGCCGTGAATTTATTGGCCGGTATGCCTGCCATAGTAAAGCCGGCTACCATTACCTCTTATGTAACAGAAGCTGTAGTAAAAGAGATTATTGCTTCTAATATTTTGCCCCCGGGAGCGCTACAATTGATTTGTGGTAGTGCCGGTGATTTATTAACGCATGTTACATCACAAGACGTAGTTACATTTACCGGTTCTGCCGCAACAGGCTTATTATTAAAATCGGGCAAAGAAATAGTAGCAGAGAATGTACCTTTTACGATGGAGGCCGACTCACTAAACTGTATTGTATTAGGGAACGATGTTACACCCAATATGCCCGAATGGGATATTTTCATTAAGGAAGTTAGAAAAGAGATGACAACAAAAGCCGGACAAAAATGCACGGCTATTCGGCGGATTTTTGTTCCCGAAAACAAAATCGAGGACGTACAAATTGCATTAGGCAAGGCTTTGGCACAAACAATTATCGGTAATCCGTTGAATGAAACAGTACGAATGGGTTCATTAGCAGGAGAATCACAACGAGTGGAAGTGAAATCTCAAGTACAAAAATTACTGGCGTCATCCCAAATCATATACGGCTCACTAGATAGTGTAAGCACAATTGATGCCGATGCAGAAAAAGGTGCGTTTATGAGTCCGCTCTTACTGCTCAATACAAATCCATTTAGCGATACGGTTGTTCATGAAACCGAGCCTTTTGGTCCGGTTGCCACCATCATGCCCTATTCTTCAATAGAAGAAGCCATAACATTAGCAAAAATGGGGAAAGGATCATTGGTTAGTTCTATCGTAACTGCAGATACAACTATCGCAAAAAAATATGTGATAGGTGCCGGTACCTATCACGGAAGAGTACTCATTTTAAATAATGATTGTGCTAAAGAAAGCACCGGACATGGATCGCCATTGCCATTATTAGTGCATGGAGGACCTGGCAGAGCTGGTGGTGGAGAAGAAATGGGTGGTATACGTGGGGTAAAGCATTATATGCAACGAGTAGCTGTACAAGGCTCTCCCGATATGATTACGGCTATCAGTGGAGTATACCAACAAGGTGCTAAGGGTAATACCAACACGATACACCCTTTTCAAAAATATTTTGAGGATCTTACAATAGGTGATCAACTTATTACAGAAAAAAGAACTATTACTTCAGAAGACATTAATGCGTTTGCCGATTTAAGTGGAGATCATTTCTACGCACATTTAACAAGTACTGATTTTATGGGTACTATGTTTGAACGACAAGTTGCTCATGGTTATTTATTAATGAGTATGGCAGCAGGATTATTTGTTAGCAGTTATGAGAAAAATCCTGTTTTATTAAATTATGGAATAGATGAACTGCGTTTCACAAAACCGATGTATCCGGGAGCAACGATGTATGTTCGTTTTACTTGCAAAGAAAAAATACAACAAGAAAAAAAAGAAATAACCGATATAGATAAGGGTATTGTAAAATGGCTGGTTGAGATGATTGATGAAAATGAAGAACTGGTGGGTATTGCAACCATATTAACAATGGTGGCTAAAAGACCGTAGAATGTAGACCGGAGACAGTATTAATTACTAGGTTATTGCGTTTGGGAATAATGAGACTCCGTAGGAGTCAAACATCTATAGGAATTAAAATAATAATATGTTAGAAGAAATCAAAGAGGGGTATGTAAAAAGAGAACGTGAGCATGGTATTGCCACAATCGAATTTTATCATCCGCAAAGCAATTCATTACCGGGTAAGGTTTTAGACGCATTAGCAAAAACCATCCATGCGGAAGGGCAAGATCCAGAAACAAAAGTTATCATTCTCCGATCGGCTGGTGAAAAAACTTTTTGCGCGGGTGCTTCTTTTGATGAACTGGCTGCTATTGCTAATGAAGCAGAGGGATTGAAATTTTTTAGTGGTTTCGCTAATGTTATCAACGCCATGCGTACCTGCGGTAAAATCATCATTGCCCGAGTACAAGGTAAATGTATTGGTGGCGGCGTGGGATTAGCGGCGGCAGCCGATTATGCTATTGCTTGTGAAGCAGCAGAGGTAAAGCTTAGTGAATTAGCGGTTGGTATCGGTCCCTTTGTAGTTGGGCCGGCTGTTGAGCGAAAAATAGGACTATCTGCATTTTCTCAACTTACCATTGATGCTACCATGTATCGCCCGGCCGATTGGGCACGTAAAAAGGGCTTGTTTGCAGAATTGCATAAAGATATTGCGGGTATGGATGATGCTATTACTCGCTTATCTATTACATTATCAAAATCAAGTACAGAAGCTTTGCATGAGCTCAAAAATATATTTTGGAAAGATACAGCCCACTGGGATGAATTACTAAAAGAGAGGGCGGCAATTAGTGGAAAATTAATTCTAAGCGATTATAGCAAACAATTTATAGCCAATTTTAAAAAGAAATAATTCTTTGATAACACGCAGTTTTGACGACAAAGAACTGATATTATTTTGTGATAGCTTAGCTGATAGGGATGTAGATTTAAAAGCCATCATTGAATCTTATGGCTACCCGCCATATTGGAAAAGGGCTTTACATTTCGAAACATTAGTACAAATTATATTAGAACAGCAGGTTTCGCTAGCCTCAGCAAAGACCGCTTTTTTAAAATTAAAAAAGAAAATCGGGAAACTTACACCGCAAAAAATACTAACCGTTTCTGATGAAGATTTTAGAGCAGCTTATTTTAGTCGACAAAAAACAGCTTATACCAGAAACTTGGCGCAAGCAATTATTAAAGACGAAATAAATCTTCGCTCACTTCAGTATGAAAATGATGAAGTTGTAAGAACAGCACTTATGAAAATTAAAGGAATTGGTAACTGGACAGCCGACGTGTTTCTCATGATGGTACTTAGCAGAATCAATGTATTTCCCTTCGGAGACGTGGCGCTGGTAAATAGTTTGAAGCATATAAAACAACTTTCTAAAGAAACCACAAAAGCAGAAATGGAATTAGTTGTAGCGCAATGGGAGCCTTATAAAACGATTGCGGCTTTTCTATTATGGTGGGCTTATATACAGCGAAAAGGAATCAGGCTTTGAGAACTATCGAAGCGTACCAGCAGCCCATTCTGTAGCATAGTTAGCTTTTAAATATTTAATGCGGAGATTGATAAGTTTCTCTGCCGTTTCAATTACTTTATTTTCACGGGTGTTAATGAGAAATAAAGAACTCTCTCCATTTTGAAAACGCAAAGATTCGGCTCTTAGTAGCGCATTAAATCCATTGAATGCATTTTGTGTAACCACAATTTGCTTTTGCAATAGAGTAGTTTCTGTATAATAGCTTTTAATTTTATTTTCTATTTCCCAGCGTTTGGCAGCTAACTCATAATTCGTTTCTTGTAATTTAAGTTTTGCTTTTTGATAATCTCCCCTGCCTTCTCGCAAAAAGATAGGTATTTTTAGATCGATGCCCCAGTAATAATTATTTTGAAATAAAGCGCCACCAAAATCTTTCATCACATTATATCCTCTATTTAATAAATTGGCTTTGAGGTTTACTACCGGGAGAATGTTCTGAAACTTCAATTTTCTTTCAACCTCCAGTGCATCTAGTTTATAAGCGTATGATCTGATTACCGGATTAGCTGTTGAGGAGAGGGCGAGCAGGTTTTCTAAGGATCGTGCAGGTGCCGTTAAATTAAAGGAAACAGTATCAGGTACTATAGTAGATGCAAGTTCATAAGCACTATCTCTGCTATCCCATAAAAAATTGGATAGCTCCAAAGAAGCCGTATTTAGTTTTATTGCAGCATCTGCCTGAAGCATTTGAAAATTTTGTACTTGTGTAAGTGCTTCGATAGTGTCTATGGCAGAGCGATCCCCATTTTGAAAAGCTAACTTTACAAGTTTAAAGCGATCATTGGAGATATGTAAAAACTTAGCATAGATTGTATAGAGTTGCCAGGCACCTGCCCATTGCCAATAACCGGTATATGCATCAAATAATAAATCGTTGATCATTTTAGCTTTTTCCTGCTCGCTTTGAGACCGATATATTTTTGCCTGCTGTAAAGCCGCTCTACGCTTATCAATCAATAAGCCTTTCGCTACAGGTAATTCAACTCCTAAATAACTGGATTGCCCTTCCGTAATCTGGTTGTTCAAAAATTGCCCACCATTATTCTCTAATCCGGTTTTTAAGTCCAAACCCCCAATACGAGTAGGCACTTTCAATTCAGGGTTTGTATAATAGTAATAATTTTTCCCATCAAAAGTTTTCCTACTGGCATCTAGTGTTATGGTTGGATCAAAGCCCCCGCGAGCCGATAATAAATCGGCTTGTGCTTTTTCTACCTGAATAGCTGCTTGTTTTGCAAGAGGGTGATATTGCCGCACCTGCTGTATAAATAATTCTGGGGTCATCATTTGTGCCGACGCCGTTTTCAAAAAAAATAAAGCTGTGAAAATCAAAAATTGTTTCATTGGTTATTTTTTCTTCTCCGTTGCCATCGATTTATCTGCAGCACTAGGTTTATAATATTCAGGGGGGAAGCCATTTATATTTCGCCATAATTCATACCCAATAGGCACATCTTTAAGTAAGGCAATACCATTTGCGCCGCCTCCCATACGTAACTGTTTAGGCCAGGGCTTTTCGTGTGGGTCTTCAATTACTAATAATCTAAACTTGCCATTAGCACTTACCGATGTTTCAACAGCAGCTACTACCCCACCAAAAGTTCCGTAAGAAGCTGCAGGCCATCCTGTAAATACGATAGCCGGGAAACCATCAAAAATAAATCTGATTTTCTGACCGATATTGATCAATGGTAAATCCATTGGCTCAGCAAATAATTCTACAGCATACTTTATTTTATCCGGTACCACTTCAACAACCATATCTCCTTCCTTTACTATTTCACCAATACCTGCTTTACGGGCTTTGGTAATTTGCCCACTTTGCGGAGCTGTTATATAGTAAAGCTGATTTCTAATATCGTAGTTGCTATATGCATTCTGTAGTTTAGCCACATCAGCTTCACCGGTGGCAACATTTGCTAAAGATCCAAATCGCTCGCCATTAGCTTTAGCAATTTTATCGGTATACTCTTGAACAGTGGCATTTTTTTCTATACGTAAACTTGTTAATTCTTGTTTAGATTGTAGGTACTTGTTTTCTGCACCTACTTTTTTGGCAACTGCATTTTGAAAACTTACTTTTCTACGTTCGAAATCAATTAAAGATATAACACCACTATCCAACATGAGCTTAGCAGCATCAATTTGTCTTTTTGCCACACTCAATTCATTTACTGCTGCCGCTAAATCATTGCTATCACTGGTAACTTTTAAATCTTGTTGTCGGAGTTTAATATCGATTTGTGAGAGTTTTAATTTTTGTCCCTCTTCTAAAGCTTTAATTTGAGACTCGGCAGTAATAGCTTTGCTTTGATATCCTTGAACGGCAATTTGTTTTGCATCAATCTGCTGCTTGGTTCTGTCTAGTAATTGGGGGTCGAAATAATCAACTTTTACTTCTCCCAGTTGCAAAATGGTGTCGCCTTCTTTAACAAAATCTCCCTCTTTCACATACCATTTTACCACTCTTCCTGCGATAATGGTATTTAGTTCCTGTGGACGTTGCTCCTGTCGGAGCGTTGTTACCGCGCCTGTGGCGCGGATATTTTGGGTCCAAGGCAGAAATAAAGTAATAATCAGTGCAATCAATATTCCCCAAAGCCATTTTTTTACATTATTGCTCCGGGTGATGTGATATACAGCTTTAAATGATTTCAGCTTAGTATGTTCTACTTCGCTATCAATATCCGCTTCTATGAAATAATGATTTGCCATACTATTTATCAGATC
>JAIEQT010000601.1 GCA_019747455.1 Chitinophagaceae bacterium
AATTATTACTACTATTCTGATCGCCTGTTAAATTGGCTGTTACAGTTATTGTATAAGTGGTACCGGATACCGCGTTAAAAGGAGTTTGGAAAGTATAATTACCATTACTCTGCGCCGCAATACTGCCCGGATAAATAGCATTGATAGTTGCAACGGTAGTACTACCATTCATTACTGTAGCGGTTACAGGAATATTTGTTTGTGTATTAGTTCCTGCGTTATAGAATGTAGCTGTAATATATTGCTGTGAATTAGAACAATCACCACCTTGTGGAGAAACAATGTTCGTAATAGCCATATCATTAGAAGGATTTACAATACGAACCCTGAAATCTTGCGTTTCTCCTTTGCCATAAGTGCCGCAAGCATTTACATCGCTGGCATTAGCAGCTTCTTGTACCACTACCCGCATAAGCGTAGTTGTACCAATAACAACACTAGCAGGAACAGCAATATTAGCACTAAAGTTTTGGGCAACAGAAGTTAAGGAGCCACTAACAGCCACTTGTTCTGTACTTTCAAAAGTTCCATTGTTATTATAATCGATAAATACTTTTACAAATCTGTTATTAGTAGTGGCATCGCAGGTACTCAGTTTGATAGTAATTGGAGTACTTTGTAGTGGCTGTAAATCTGCTACTAAGGCCGTATTATCAGTATAAGTTTTACATCCGCTAGTGTTACCATAGTTAATAGTTGAAAAACGAACGCTATCTATACGGGCACCACCGCCTCCTGATGAAGAGGCACAATATGCAGATCCGCCAACACCACTAATGATTAGTGCATAAGCTTGAGAACCACGAGCTAAAGTTCCCTTATGTGAAACGGTAATAGTATATGTTTGTCCGGGTATTGTACTATCCAATTGTACTTTCTCTACATTATCAGTAATATTATCGCCCCGTTGGGCAGCTATTGCGGGGTTACTCACATCCAATATCCAAGGAAAATAAGTACGAGAACCTTGCGTGATTCTAACATCTAAATCATTTACTAATTTTTTTGTTCGATCGTTTAAATTAGTAGCTGCTGTTGTATTGACACTTGCTACCTGGTCGGTCCAGCAGATAGTTGCAGATAATGGCACCCTACCTGTTGCTACAACGGTGCGTGTAAAACTAGCACCATTTGCGAGATTATCTTCAAATAGCAAATCGGAGCTTGTATTTGCATTATTGCTACTCACAGCATTAGTTAAAACGGATGCAGCTCTTTGTACGTTTAGTAGGCCCCAACCGAATTGATAATCCGGCCCTGGTGTGCTGCCAGCTTCGTCTGTTGTATGAATAGCTAATCCTTTCAATGTAGAAGATCGCATGAAGGCCCCTGTTTTTAAACGATTATAATACTCTTGGAGAAGTACTAAAGATCCGGTGGCATTAGGTGCCGACATAGAAGTACCGCTTAATGTAGCATAGGAAGTGGTTGAATTAGAGCTTGTGGAAGTTACGCTCACACCGTCTGCCACTAAATCTGGCTTAATACGCCCATCATCTGTGGGGCCCCACGCACTAAAAGAACTCATCACTACATCTCCTGTTTTGTTCCAACCACCGGGTATGCCATTTACAGCACCAACTGTTAAGTTATTCTTTGCAACACCATACCCTGAAATAATATCATAACTGTCGTTGCTACTTATACCGGAAGGTCTGTTACCAGCGTTAACAAAATTAAAACTAGCGTCATAACGCCAATAGTTTTCTCCTACAGCTGGCCCATTATTATTTCTATCATTTCCTGCACTGGATACAATAAGGTAATTAGGGGCATTGTATGCGATAGAATCAATTCTCTGTGCATCTCTACTATAGTACCCATATCTATAATCTTCGTTTTCACCGGGGCGGCCATAAAACTGCCATCTGTTTTGAGCTGTATTAAAATCCCATCCGGCAACTAATCCATAAGAATGATTTGATAAGAGTAGGCCGGATGCAGCTTCAGTGGTCATCTCTGATAAATCATTTTGGTATTCATAAGCAATGATGTTAGGAATTCCAAATGCCATTCCCTTAGCGATAGGATTGACACCCGAAGCTATCATGGTTCCTGTTACATGGGTAGCATGATTGAATCCTGACCCTCCTGAAAAATTATCCTTCTGGTTAATACGTGATCCGAATTCAACATGGGTAGACAAAGGAGCGCCATCAAATTCCCAAATACCTAATTTATTTTGCATACTGGCACTACTGCCTGATAAGTTTAAGCCACTTGCACCACCGTTCCATAAAGCACTGGCTCTTGTTGTAGCTGCAGCAATGGTGTTATTATCTGCTTTTATATATTTGGGAAACCCAAATTCGTCAACGCCCATTAATTTAGCTGAGCCACCATTGGGAAGTTTCATTTCTATATCCCATTTTTTCTCCTTAGCCAGAGAAAGAGCACGAGCATAGTTGAGCTGTTGTTCCAATTTTAAATATTGAGAAGATAGCTTAAGAACGCGTTCATTAGTAGTTACTTGTGCCACTATGGCTGTGCTAAAAAAAAGCACTGTTAAAACTGATAGAGTAACCCTTTTCGTCATATGGAATATTTTTTTTTCGGCATCTTAGCCAAAAGCTATGAAATTGGCTTTAAATTTAGATACTTTAGTCCTTTAAAATGTAGTATGCGGTTGATTCTTTTTTTATTTATTAGTATTTTTTTTGTGCTCCTATCCTGTAAATCCACAAAAACAAGGCGGTCATCGGTACTTTCTCAGGGTATAACAGGAATTGTTGAACAAATTTCGGGTAACCAAATGCCACGCATTGGACAAGAGCCTACCAAACCCCGACCTTTCCCAACCACTGTTTTCTTTTATACTCCAACCGATATTACACAGGTACAACGCGTTGGTGAAACCCCTATATATACGAGTATATTCACCAAATTGATTGCTACGGCTGAAACCGATAGTGTAGGCAGGTTTACGGCTAGCTTACCAGTGGGCAGATATTCTGTTTTTGTTCAGGTAGAGAAGAAATTTTTTGCTAATAATTTCGACATCCGAAATAATATTTCACTCATAACGGTGGAGGAAAATAAAGTAGCCGATATTAAGATTTTAGTAAATCAGAAGGCCACAAATTAATTGTATCTTCGCCGCCCCGAAAGGGATGGTGATTATGAACTTGGAGCATTTATTGGAGCAGTATCAACAAACACCCCTGCTTTTACAGTTGGTGAACAGGCTCTCCTATGCCGATAAGCAGCATATATATCTTAAAAATGCCCAGGGAAGTGCGGCGGAATTTTTTGTAAGTGCGGTATTCTCTCATCCCGAATCCCAAGGGCTTAATCATCTCATCATATTGAACGACGCAGAAGAAGCTGCCTATTTTCATAACACGGTAGAGAATCTAACTAGTGCATTAGATTTATTTTACTTTCCTTCTTCCTTTAAGAACAGAAAAAATTTCCGTCTTCTTAATCCCTCTCATGTAATGCTTCGTACAGAAGCACTTACAAAATTGGCTCAAGGAGGTAATAAGAAAATTATCATTACGTATCCAGAAGCCGTTTTCGAAAAAGTAATTTTGCCAACAACACTCAGCAATAATATCATTACCATTAAAACCAATGATACCATTAACCCTGATAGTTTAATGGAGCTATTTGTAATGTATGGTTTTGAAAGAACTGATTTTGTATATGAACCCGGACAGTTTGCCCTTCGTGGTGGTATTCTTGATATTTATTCTTTTGGTAATGAAAAACCTTATCGGGTTGAATTATTTGGTAATGAAGTAGATAGTATTCGCATTTTTGATCCGGAATCTCAATTGAGTGAGCGTAAATTATTGCAGGTTACTATAATCCCCAATGTAGAGCGGTTGCCGGAAACTTCTGGCGATACTGAAAAAACTTCCTTATTAGAGTTCGTTCCTGAGAATACTGTTATTTGGTTGAAAGATTGGGATGTAATTGAAGAAAAAATAAAGTCACAAGAAGAGGATTTTGAAGGCTTTTTATCTCTTATAAATGATGGTCATTTCAATAAACAAGAAGAAGATGAAGATATACATGTGCTCAAACAAGTAAGTTGGCAAGACTTTATAAAAGCGGGTGCTATAACGCAACTACTAAAGCAAAGAATATTAGTAGAGTTTGGCTACAAACCTTATTTCGCCACTAGTGAAATCGAATTAAATACAAAGCCACAACCCGCATTTAACCGCCAGTTCGATTTATTGATCAAAGATCTTAAAGCCCATGAGGGAGCAGGGTATAGCATTTATATCTTTGCAGAGCAAGT
Source organism: Chitinophagaceae bacterium (assembly GCA_019747455.1). GTDB lineage: Bacteria > Bacteroidota > Bacteroidia > Chitinophagales > Chitinophagaceae > Sediminibacterium. Next base: position 4,250 of record JAIEQT010000601.1, read on the forward strand.
AAAGCAATTGGAACGCTTGCACAGCATTTTTAATGATCTACAAACGGATATTCAGTTTGTTCCGGTTGGTACGGGTATTCATGAAGGATTCATCGATCATACCCTAAAAATCGTTTGCTATACAGATCACCAAATATTTCAACGGTATCATAAGTATAAAGTAAAACAAGCGTATAATAAAAATAAAGCACTTACGCTAAAAACACTTCGTGATTTACAGCCGGGTGATTATGTTACACATATCGATCATGGCGTTGGTACATATAGTGGTTTGCAAAAATTGGAAGTCAACGGTAAAATTCAAGAGGCCGTTAGAATCATTTACAAAGACAGCGATATTCTCTATGTTAATATTAATTCGCTGCATAAAATTTCGAAATATACAGGTAAGGAAGGAACGGTTCCGAAAATTAATAAATTAGGAAGCGATGTTTGGGTAAAATTGAAAGAGAAAACAAAAGCTAAAGTAAAAGAAATTGCTTTTGATCTGATTAAGTTATACGCACAACGTAAGTCGCAGCAAGGCTTTGCACATATGCCTGATACTTATCTACAAACTGAGTTGGAAGCTTCTTTTATTTATGAGGATACGCCGGATCAAAGTAAAGCAACAGCCGATGTGAAGAAAGATATGGAGAGTGAATCACCTATGGATAGACTAGTATGTGGAGACGTTGGTTTTGGAAAAACAGAAATTGCTGTTCGCGCTGCATTTAAATCGGTAACCGATGGCAAACAGGCTGCGATATTGGTGCCCACTACTATTCTTGCTTTTCAGCACTATAAAACATTTAAAGATCGATTGAAAGATTTCCCGGTTACGGTAGATTATGTGAATCGTTTTAAGTCTTCAAAAGAAAAAAAAGAGACACTGCAAAAATTGAGTGAAGGTAAAATTGATATCATTGTTGGCACTCACGGTTTACTAGGTAAGGAAGTAAAGTTTAAAGATCTGGGCATCATGATCATTGATGAAGAACAGAAATTCGGGGTGGCTCATAAAGAGAAATTGAAAACACTCAAAACAAATGTAGATTGCTTAACACTAACGGCTACACCCATTCCAAGAACCCTGCAGTTTAGTTTAATGGGAGCCCGCGATTTAAGCATTATCAACACGCCCCCGCCTAACCGCCAACCAATTCAAACCGAGGTGCATGTTTTTAATGATGATTTTATTAGAGAAGCTATTTATTATGAGACTGAAAGAGGTGGACAAGTATTCTTTATTCACAACAGGGTACTTGGTTTATCGGAAATGAGTACGTTGATTAAAGGTCTTTGCCCAGATTTGAGTGTGGGTTTTGCACATGGGCAATTGGAGGGGCATGAGTTAGAAGAACGGATCCTTGATTTTATCGACAAAAAATATGATGTATTAGTTTGCACTAATATTGTAGAAAGCGGGGTAGATATCCCTAATGTGAATACCATTATTGTAAACAATGCACATCAATTTGGGTTGAGTGATTTACACCAGCTTAGGGGTAGGGTAGGAAGAAGTAATCGAAAAGCGTTTTGTTATTTATTAGGGCCGCCTATGAGTACATTACCTACTGATGCCAGAAAGCGATTGCAAGCACTAGAACAGTTTAGCGATTTAGGAAGTGGTTTTCAAATTGCGATGCGCGATTTAGATATACGAGGAGCTGGGAATTTATTAGGTGGTGAGCAAAGTGGCTTCATGGCTGAGATTGGATTTGAAATGTATCAGAAAATTTTGGAAGAAGCTATTAGAGAGTTGAAGCGTACCTCATTCAAGGAGTTATTCAAAGAAGAAATTAGCAAACAGGATGATTTTGTAAGTGATTGTACTATTGATACTGATTTAGAGATACTTATCCCCGATGCTTATGTAGAAAGCATTTCTGAAAGATTATCGTTATATACTAAGTTAGATAATTGTGAAGATGAAAAAGAACTTACTGCTTTTCATACGTCTATGATCGACAGATTTGGACCTATGCCGGCAGCGGTAGAAGATCTATTTATCACAGTGCGTTGCAGATGGCTAGCAGTTGATCTCGGCTTTGAGAAAATGACATTGAAAGACGAAACCCTTCGTTGTTATTTTATCAATCGACCCGATTCTCCTTATTTTGAGTCGGATCTTTTTAAACGGGTTTTAGCATATTTACAAACCGGTACCAATAAAGCCCGACTTAAACAAACCGGTAAAATGTTTTTACTGGTAGTGGATGATATTAAATCTATGGAATCGATGTATCGATTTTTGGAGTTGATGCATAAAGAAGTGGTAGGGAAATAAAAAAACCATCAGGGTTTCTGATGGTTTTTTTATTTCTTTTATTTAGAATCCTTTTTTGGCAACGCCATCGGCAATAGCCTGTAGTGCTTTGGCTCCACTTAGGATAGCCGCCATTTTGTTGCCTTTTCCATCGTGCCCGCCGGCCATATAGCCGCCTTTTGCAGTTTTTGTTATCACAGCATCGTGCATCGGAACATTTTTTTCCTTTGTTTTAAGGCAGTATGCTTTAATCATTTTTGAAGTGTCCATGGTTGAATTTTTTAATAGGTTAAGTAAGGGTTACATCTAAAGTTATGCTTTTTTTGGTATATCGGCTTATACATCTAGGCGGGCGTATTTTGCATGGCTTTCGATGAACTCTCTTCTCGGGGCTACTTCATCGCCCATAAGCATACTAAAAACCCTGTCGGCTTCAGCTGCACTTTCGATGGTAACCTGCTTAAGCGTGCGACGAGCTGGATCCATAGTAGTTTCCCAGAGTTGTTCTGCATTCATCTCACCCAAACCTTTGTATCGTTGAACATTTACAGAGTCATCTTTACCGCCACCTATTTTCTCTATAAGCATTTTACGCTGTTCTTCATTATAGGCATATTCCTGCTCTTTTCCTTTTTTTACTAAGTATAGTGGTGGTTGTGCAATGTATACATAGCCTTGTTCTACTAGCTCCTTCATGTATCTAAAGATGAAGGTGAGAATTAAGGTGGCGATATGAGAACCATCCACATCGGCATCGGTCATAATGATCAGCTTATGATAACGTAGCTTTGCCGTATTTAATGCTTTGGGGTCTTCAGGAGTTCCAACAGTTACACCTAAAGCAGTGTACATATTTCGAATCTCTTCGTTTTCATAGATCTTATGCTCCATGGCTTTCTCTACATTCAAGATCTTTCCCCGAAGTGGTAAAATAGCTTGGTAACTTCTATCTCGTCCCTGCTTAGCGGTACCACCTGCTGAATCTCCTTCAACGAGGTATAATTCACATTTTTGGGGATCTCTTTCACTACAATCGGCCAGTTTACCGGGCAAACCACCTCCGCTTAATACGGTCTTGCGTTGTACCATATCACGCGCTTTCTTAGCTGCTACCCTGGCTTGTGCAGCTAGAATAATTTTGGAAATTACCTGCTTTGATTCTTTTGGATTTTCTTCTAAATAAGCTTCTAATACCCGAGCAACGGTAGTTTGTACCACGCCGCTTACTTCGCTGTTTCCTAGTTTAGTTTTAGTTTGTCCTTCAAACTGTGGTTCCGGAACCTTTACAGAAATGATAGCGCTTAAGCCCTCACGAAAATCATCACCTTCCACTTGTACTTTAGCTTTTTCAAATAATCCTTCCTTATCGCCGTAACTTTTGAATACGCGTGTTAATGCTGTTCTAAAACCGGTAACATGGGTACCTCCTTCAATGGTATTAATATTATTTACGTAAGAGAAGATATGTTCTTTAAAATCGTCGTTATATGTGAGCGCTACTTCCACGGCTACGTTAGTAGCTTCGTCTAAACCCTCTACATATAATGGATTGGCAATGATAGGCGTACGGTGCCCATTCTTATCTAACATTTCAACAAACTCAACAATACCTCCTTCGCTGTAAAACTGTTTAGTGTAAGCGTTTCCGGCTTCATCCAATTCTCGCAAATCGGTTAAAGTAATACTAATTTTTCTATTGAGGTAAGCCAACTCACGCAATCTTCCTTCTAAAATATCTTTTTTATAAACGGTTTCTTGAAAGATGGTGGCATCGGGCCAAAAATGAACTTTGGT
>JAIEQT010000258.1 GCA_019747455.1 Chitinophagaceae bacterium
ATTAGGGATTTGTTTTAGCATGTAGGTTATAGGTTATGGGTTATGGGGGATAGGTTATAGTGTTCTTCTTTTACCTATTACCTATTACCTTTTTCCTATTCCCTTCTTCATAAGGCTTTCAATTTCTTCAACGGTAATAGGAATATTTTTCATTAAATCTATACTTCCATTTCTTGTGAGCCATACATTATTTTCAATACGCACACCCATCTGTTCTTCTTCAATATAAATACCAGGTTCAATAGTAAAAAGCATACCTGCTTTTACAGGTTCTGTGCGGGTACCCAAATCATGTACGTCAATACCTAAGTGATGAGAAATACCATGATATAAATATTTGCGATATGCTCTGTTTTCCGGATCTTCATTTTTTACATCACTCTTTCTCAACAACCCAATTTTTAAAAATTGTTGGGTGGCTTCCTCGCCTACTTTTTCGGTGTAATCTACAATAGATATTCCCGGTTTTAAAATAGACTTTGCATAATTATGTAATTGTAAACAAGCATTGTACACTGTTTTTTGTCGGCGACCAAACTTACCATTCACCGGAATCGTTCTTGTTAGATCGGCATTATAGCCACCATATTCCGCACCAAAATCCATCAATAACAAATCACCATCTTTACATTCCGCATTATTAGATACGTAGTGCAAGGTTCTAGCATTGTCTCCACTGGCAATAATACTATGATAAGCCGGACCCGTTGCTCTTTGACTCAAAAAACTATGATAAATTTCAGCTTCAATTTCATATTCCATTACACCCGGCTTTATAAAACCCAGTAATCTCCTGAATGTTTTATCCGTTATATTAATAGCTTCCTGAACAACGGCAATTTCTTGTTTTGTTTTGATAGCTCGTAGTGCTTTCATAATTTTTGCTGCTCGCTGGTAAGAGTGAAGCGGGTAACGTTGCTTCATCTCTTCTATAAATCGATACTCTCTTACGGGAACTAAATTTGCCTTACGATCATTTTCGTTACTATCTAAATAAATATGATCAGCCAAATGGATCCAGCCTTGCAATAAAGCGTCTATGCTATCTACCCAAACAATGGTTTTGATACCCGAAATATCAGTAGCCTCATTGGCTCTTAATCGCTTACCATCCCACTTTTCTTTCAACGCATTGGGGCGTACCAATACCAATACTTCTCTATATTTCGGATCAGGACAATCCGGGAATAAAACCAACATAGTATCTTCTTGTTCAATACCCGTTAACCAAAATAGATCACTGTTTTGTTTGAAGCAATGTAGCGCATCTCCATTGGAGGGGAATTCATCATTACTTACAAAAATGGCAATACTACTAGGCAACATGTGCGAAATAAAACGCGACCGATTTTGGCTGAAAATCTCAGGATTCAATGGCAAATATTTCATGCAATACAATTATCCTGCAATATATTGAAATTGATGGGCTAAAAACGTACGGTCGGACATTTTACCGACTTACCCAGAGAAGATGGAAAAATACCATGCTTTATAATAGACAATTCATATGCCCCCCTTGTGCCATTTAAGGCTTTTAAAGGAGAAATAGTAGCATCGTAATTAACGGTAATTTTTAGATCGTTTACTTGATACCCTACTAGCGGTATAACAGCGTCATTATTTCGATAATAAACACCTAAAATTAATTGTTGTGCCCCATCACCACTTAAATTCCTATTCGCATTAAAACCTAATACAATTTCGTCGGAACGTGTTTTCGTACTGATATAAATATTAGGGTTTACAATCCATAAATCCTGCAACTTAATACTGGCATTCGCAAAAAAAGTATAGCGCATATCTATTTTACCATCTGAAACCGTATTGCTGAAAAAACTTTCATTTGGCCTGTTCACATGCATAACACTTAAGCCCGCATTAAAATAGGCATTCTCAGAAGCAAAGAGTGCATAGTTTAAACCAACAGATAGATCAAAATAACCAACCTGACTAAACGCAAATGGCTCATTAGCAGGAATTGAACTTTCGAAGAATTGTCCATTCCACTGATTATCAAAGGTAAGTTTAGATACATCTACTCGTTTTGCTGCATAAGACCCCGTAAAGCCTGCGCTCAATAAGCTCTTATATCCAAGCATTTGATGATAAGCGATAGATAACCCGGCACTCGTTCCTATCAAATTTCCACTCCCCGCTTCATCTCTTTGTAATGAAAATCCTATACCCATCCAACCATTTTCAAATCGATCCCGAAATAGTTTTGTATCTCCCCATGCATTTACCGTTTTATAAGGATTACCCCCTACAGAAGCCCATTGATTTCGGATATTACCACCCAGTCTATAATCATAATCCGGATTAAATCCTGTATTGGCCGGGTTCACTAAAAGTGGCGCATTATAATATTGAGAAAAATTCAGTCCTTGTGCCTGCAATGATGTATTGGCTATTACAAATATAGCCAGGCTAAGCAAAAAAGATGTAATATGAAAAGTTGGGCGCATCATCTCAATAATGTTATATCTCCTTTTTTAGTGGCCTTTTCTTTGTTTGAGAATTCAACCTGAACAGTATAATGATATACTTCTTGTGGCTGCAATTTTCCATTGAAAGTTCCATCCCATCCTTCATTAGGATTAGTGCCCACGTATACTGTTTGTCCCCAACGATTGTATATCCGCCAAGTCATTTTTGAAATACCAAAACCTCGCACAAATATTTTATCGTTCACACCATCACCATTCGGTGTAAAGGCATTAGGCACATCAAATCCAGGTACAATGGTAATATCAATAGATTGACAACTGGTATCTGAACATCCCGCATCGTTGTATGCAACCAGACAGGCATTAAATGTACCGGTGGCATTATATAAATGTCTTACTGTAGTATCCCTCAAAATTGTATTTAAAGAATCACCATCGCCAAAACGCCATTGGTAGCGAGTGCCTCCAAAACTCTGATTTACAAAATTAATAGGTGTATTGGGCAATGTAGGGTTAGGGCTGTATACAAAGCCTGATGTAGGATTAGCTCTTACACTAAGCGTAATACTTGTGCTATCCGAAATATTACAAGTAGCAGAATCAATAGCAACAAGTTTTACTGTATACGAACCAGTACTATTATACAAATGAGTAACATTACCGTTACTTGTTGTTGTAAATGACGATCCATCTCCAAAATCCCAGCGGAATGTTTGTCCGGCTAATGATGTATTCGTAAACACAGCATTATAGGGCACACAGCCCACTGCCGGTGTTTGAAAACGAGCCGTTACATTCGGAGCAATTCGTAATTGTTGGGTAATACTATCAGGTTCGTTACAATAGTTAGTGTCTACTAAAACTAATTTCACATCATAGGTTCCCGCAGCAGCATAGGTATGCGTAACAGAAGCCGTACCGGCTAATTGTCGGGTACCATCTCCAAAATCCCATCTAAAACTGGTATTCGTAAAGGGTTTGATCGCCGTGGTTAAATTATCGAATCGATACGCTAATGAGGCACAGGGGGATAATTTAGTAGAAGCGAAATTGAGATTTGCCTGATCATTCCTCACTCTAATACTTAAATAAGAAGTATCGGAAATATTACAACTGGTTGAATCAATCGCAATTAATTGAACTCGATATAAACCGATCAAATTGTATTTATGAGAAATACTCGGACTTGTTGTAGCCACACTTGGCGAGCCGTCTCCAAAATTCCAGATATAACTTTTAGCTAATAAAAGCGTATCCGTAAAATCAACTGTAAGTGGTACGCAACCGGTAGTATCTCTTACCACTCCTTTTATCGCAGAGCGAGGACCTGCACCTACACCTGCTAAATTAAAAGCAAGCTTCACAGCCAATAAATTACAATTTCCATTGCTAGCATTGGTAGACGACCATGCGCCCGGGGTACCTACCAGAACATTGTTGATAGATTGACTTCTATTACAAGAACAAATAGACTGGTAAATGGTGCCGTTCGCATCAAACCTGCTGGTTCCTCCATCCACATGATCCGGGAATCCACCGTTCTGACCAAAAAAACTAGCATACAATAATGATGAGGCGTCTCTCTTCAAAACAAAAAAATAAAAATCAGCGCCATCTGTTGTTTTCTGATAGGCATCTGGCGTTAATGGTAAACTTGTTATTGGCGAAAGTGGAAAACCCTCAAGTGTGGCACCACCCCAACCGGAAACATACATATTACCACAACGATCCACCAAAAAAGCGGTAAGCGATAAACTGGGTGTATTAGCGCTAGACGGACCAAAATTGGCAGAAAAAATATAACTACTTAGGTCGGGTTGCAATTTTGAAATAAAATGTTTTCCGGCATTCTGGTTTGGATCAGCGGTATTGTAAGGAGAATTGATTACAGGAAAACCTACTGTTGTGGTTCCGGTGACATAAGGTACACCTGTTCTATCGAATTGAATACCATAGATCACATCATTCCCGGTTGTGCCGATATAACTCGTATTTATGATCTGTGTTCCGGTAGTATTGATAATGGAAATAAATCCATCTACTTGACCTTTGTTTGTTTGAAAGGCAGTTGCTGCATTCGCACTACCTGGCATATTGGTACTAGCTGTAGCGCCCGCTACATAAATATTTCCGTTAGAAGGGTTGATAGACAATACAAAAGCCGCATCATCATTGTCGCCCCCTAGAAAGGAACTAAAAATTACAGCTGATAAATTAGCATTTAGTTTAAGTAACACACCATCTTGAAATCTTCCATTTGCAGCAGCTCCACGTGTTGTTTGAAAAGCACCGGCTGTTGTTAAAAAATCAGTTGACTGGGTAGTAGAAGCCAATAATATATTTCCTTGATTATCTACAATCACTTCACTCCTCGCATCATCCCCGTAATTTCTTCTTGTGGTTTCTGCAACAGCCGGGTTTGAATAATTAGGTCTGATATTCACGCCATCATCTGCTGTTCCTCCAATTCTTACCGAGCCAATCAATCCCGTACCATTAGCATTTAATTTTGTAATAACAATATCATTTCCCCCACCGGCACCAAATGTGCGCAGGGGAGCAACGGAGGGATATGTTGTACCAGACGAAGTTCTGCCTGCAATAATCAAGTTACCTGAACCATCAACTACTAAACTATGGGGTTGTTCGTTTGCTGATCCTCCAATATAAGTTGCATATAATAATGATGTTCCATCGGGGGCAAACTTCAAAATTCCCATATCATAGCCAGAACTGCCTGCCCCACTTGAAGCCCCGCCTGCCCAATTAGTTTGATAAGCCCCATTTGTAACAGGAAAACCGGTTCCAAAAACAATACCTCCCGCATAGAAATTTCCGAGTCCGTCATAGGTAGCCGTAAACCCCCAATTATCGGCCCGGCTACCGGAATACGAGATAAATACAATGGTAGGATCAATTACTAATATACCATTCTTATTATAAGGCTCGTTGGTTCTAAAGCGAACAAAATTTCCTTTTACTTCATAGCTACAACTCACTTCTTTTTTTCCATCGCCTGCTAATTGATATGAGTATGGCGCTGTTTCCTCCACGGTACCTACCGATGTTTTTATCTGTAAGCGTTCTTCTTTTTTATTCAACCCATCTACGCCATCAAAATATAAAATCACTTTAGATAAATCACCACCGGGGTTTACAACGATATCATATTTCAACGTGCCATTAGCTGTATAATATCGTACATCTATATTGGGATATATATTTTTATAAGTAACCGTTTGAAATATTTTACATTGGCTAGTCCATTTTGTAGGGTCATTCCCTATAAAATAATTATTGTATGATGCTAAAGGTTTTTCTGAAATGATCTGTGCATTCGGATTAGCGTTTAAAAACTTTACACTGTATGCATGAGATCTCAAAATAACATCCTCCGGTGAGGTATTACCCTCCGGAACAGGCTTACTGCTCGTTTCTAGTTTACCGGGCTTTGTGATATCCGGATGCATATGTGCGCGCTCAGCAATGCGATTCAAATCATCGGTATTATGTTGAATAACGCGGTAGCCCGTATTTTCGAGTAAGAATGTTCCTTGCGGTAAGTTGCTTCTGAATGTTACATTTTTATCCCACTGCCCCTTATTCTCAATAAAATCTAAATATCCTTGCGCTACCAAAATATTGGAAGAAATAAAAAAGCAGATGAGTATTCCGAATTTTTTCAATAGCATGTTTCTTTCCTTAAATTACGATATTTTCCCCCAACCAAATCTCATTTTCTGCGATTGCAGAAATATTTTCAATCCTTCATGAGCAGTCTTCTCCAAATTTTCATCCTCACTAACCAATTTCTCAGCAACCGCCCTCGCTTTCTCTAACATGGCCTTATCTGTAACAATGCTGGCTAGTTTGAAGTTCAATTCGCCACTTTGCCTTGTTCCTTCAATATCCCCCGGGCCTCGCATATCAAGATCTTTTTCCGCAATTTTAAACCCATCGTTCGTAGCACACATAATGGAGATACGTTCTCTCGCTTCTTTGCTGGCTTTACTACCCGTTAATAAAATGCAAAAACTTTTCTCCGAACCTCGCCCCACCCGTCCACGAAGCTGGTGTAACTGAGAAAGACCAAATTTTTCGGCACTTTCAATAACCATCACAGTAGCATTGGGCACATTAACCCCTACTTCAATTACCGTAGTACTCACCATGATCTGTGTATCTCCCTTCACAAAGCGTGCCATATTTGTATCTTTCTGATCTGCTGGCATTCTTCCATGAACCATACTTATTTTATATCTGGGTTCGGGGAAATAAGTTTTTACTTGCTCATAACCCTGCATCAGATCTTCATAACTTAATTTTTCACTCTCTTCGATCAAAGGATAAATAATATACGCTTGCCTACCCTTGGTAATTTCTTCCTTCACAAAATCCATTACTTGCATACGCTTCATTTCGTTTCTTTGAACCGTTGTTATGGGTATCCGGCCTGGAGGTAATTCATCCATTACACTATAGTCTAAATCACCATAAGCCGTCATGGCCAATGTGCGCGGAATGGGTGTGGCTGTCATTACTAATACATGAGGTGGTATACTTGCCTTCGTCCATAATTTGGCTCGCTGTGCTACGCCGAAACGATGTTGCTCATCTACTATAACCAATCCTAAATTCTTAAATTGAACCACTTCTTCAATTACCGCATGTGTGCCGATCACTAAATGAATCGTATCGTCTAATAATCCTTGTAAAATCCTTTTTCGCTCAGCTGTTTTAGTACTACCTGTTAACAAAGCCACTTCTAAGGGCATCCCTTTCAATAGTTCACCAATACCCTGAAAATGTTGCTGCGCCAATATCTCCGTAGGAGCCATCAAACAACTTTGGTAACCATTATCTGCTGCCAATAACATACTCAATAAGGCCACGATCGTTTTACCACTACCCACATCGCCTTGAAGCAAACGATTCATTTGATGCCCGCTTCCCGTATCTTGTCTAATTTCTTTCAGTACCCTTTTTTGTGCTCCGGTTAAAGCAAAAGGCAAATGGTTATTATAAAAATCATTAAAGTAGGTACCTACTTTTTCGAAAACCACGCCTTTACTAAAATGATTTCGTTGTACACGTACCAATTGCAATCTTATTTGCGCAATAAAAAACTCTTCGAATTTTAATCGCTCTAACGCTTTCTTATAAATGGCTTCCGAGGTAGGAAAATGAATAGCACAATACGCTTCATATCTTCCAATTAATCTCAACTGTTGTCTTACCTGTTCAGGAATGTTTTCCGGAATATCTGTTGGCTTTAATAAACCTATCAATACCTGCGTAAGCTTCCCGATTTGCCGGCCATTTAATCCTCTTGCTTTTAATTTTTCGGTGGAAGGATATACCGGTTCTAAGAATGAAGCGCCGCCCGATTTTGCTGGCGTGTACACTTCAATTTCGGGATGTACCATTTGAGGTTTCCCGTTAAAAAATCCGGTTTTTCCAAATACCAAATATTCAGAACCTATATACAGATTTTTTTGTATCCAATGGATACCTTGGAACCAAGTTAATTCCAAATTTCCTGTTTGATCTTTTATTTGCACAACCAATCTTCTTCCTCGTTTCTCTCCGATGATATCCATTTGCATAAGCTTCCCTTTAACCTGGATAAAATCGGTACCAACATGGATATCACGAATAGGTTGAACCTGTGTTTTATCGATGTGTCGGATAGGAAAATGATGGAGCAAATCGTTGAAGGAAAAAATGTCCAACTCTTTCTTCAACATATCCCCTCGTAAAGGCCCTACACCTTTGAGATACTCGATCGGACTAGTTAATATAGATACTTGTGAGATGATGGAGTCACTAAAATTTGATATAAAGATAAATTGAAGATTCCAGATTGAAGATTTACTATCTTCGCCCGCATGGAAAAAGAGGTTGTAGTAAGCGG
>JAIEQT010000603.1 GCA_019747455.1 Chitinophagaceae bacterium
CACCCGATAGAACTAAATCAATGAATGAAAAGAAAATATTCTACTTTTAAACTGTACTAAAAATGGGGAGCTTACACCATTAGAATTAAAAATAAGTAAACTCATTGACCAGTATATTGACACGAGTGGAGATAAATGGACTGTCTTTGCTTGTGTGGATGAGAAGGGATTAGTAATGCACATTCGCTTAGTTTATACAGAGGCTAAAATTGACCCAGTAAGCAATGAGGCTTATGCAGGTATTATATATTTAGACTTTAAAGATTTTACGTCTTTAAATAGAGTTAAGCCAATTTAGGTTCTCTTTTTTTATATAGCCCCCTCTTACCCGCTATTGGTTCAGGTACTAATTTTACAATATCCTCAATGGTCATAGGCTTTTTAGTTAGGTTAGCTTGCATGGCAGGTGTTACGCTTAATGACTGGTGTATTTTGCAGAAGTTGTAATAAACGAAATGCAGGGCTATAGCGTAGCAATGATTTTCTACTTTCTTGCTGAACGCATTAGTTAAACGGGTGAAGCGGCGCATGTGCATACGCATTGTTAAGTTTTGTCTTTCAACGTATGAGGTAGAAATGAATTTTTTATTAGGCTCACCCATTACCCTTGTTTTCTTTGCGCCTGTACAAGTTGCAGGACTGTATCTTCTTTCATTATTGCTTTCACCTTCGGGGCTACCGTACATTTTAATAAGCATGGCATAATCTATATCGTATTCAAAAGCCCTTTCTACTGCCACTAAATATGCTTTGTGTCCATCGGTTGTTAATTGTACACGGTCAACTAACCTATCTTTCAAGTCATACATAAAAGAACAAGCTGCATCTGCATCACGATCACCAACAAGCCATGATACAACAAGTTTTGTATCTGCATCAAGACCAACCCAAGTCCAAACATCACCATGACCACCCGCACCATTGGTTTTAGCCTTTTCCTTGCAGCCTACAAACGACCAAATTTCATCGCATTGTACCCGTTCAGACTTAACATCTTTTACGGTATCATCATGGAATTGTTGACAGACTTTTCCTAAGTCAACTAAGAACTTTAAAATCGTTGTGCGGCTTACACCAGTGATGCGAGTTGCAGCCCTCAAACTTGTGCCCTCAACAAGCAAGGATACTATCTGTACTTTCTTTTGAATAGGTAGATTGTTCATAATTCAAATATAGTAATTATGCTTGACCGAACAAGCATAAATGCAATTATTTTTTTAAGTTTTTTTTGGCTCATAGTTCTATAGATAGTCGTACTTTTATAAAAGCGGAGACGGCAGGAGTCGAACCCGCAAGTCGTACCAGACCGATGGATTTACAGTCCACTCGTTTACCGTTCACGCACGTCTCCTAAAATAACGCAGCTCATTCTTTACAGGGGTGGGCTTTGTTATTTCTGATAGTGCAATACTAACGACAGAGTGGCAGTAAGTATGGGGACACAACGAGGACAGTCCCCATGAGTGTATTTGAATATCAATAAGTTAGGCTAATCTTCATCCTTCAACTTATCTATCCATTTCGTGAATTTATCAATCCAAAAGGCTTTATTATTTAATGTGCTGTCTGCTTCCTGATCCGGGTAAAAAAGTTTTCTAAGAGAATTTAAACTTATGTTTTCGGATTCCTTACTTGAAAAATTTTGAGCGATTAGACGCATTAATTCTATGTCAAATGTTTGGTTTATCAAATAGCTTTTTTGCAGAAGATTAAACAACATAGCTAATTGTGCAACCGTCAAATTTGTTTTTATCTTTTGATGTGACTCAATTATTTCTTCTCGTGGTTCGGCTTCCAATAGTTTTTGCTTTTCTATGACAATAGAAGCAGATGGTAAAATCTTTCCTTCTTTATACCGATTAACTAACGTTCCAACTATGTTTTGAAAACTACTAACTATTTGGTGTAAAAGGTTAAGGTAATAACCTCTAAACTCATTATTCCAGTCTATCATTTCTGTATCTTTTTCTATGCAGAAAAACTTACTATGCTTTATCGTTTTAGTTCGTTCGGGGATAAAATGACCTGGGAATAAACCACCATGAGCCGGGACAGTTATTTGATACTCTGTATTGTGTTCTCTATAATATTGACTTGAATTAATAAAGTCCAACTCTTGCTTTTCTATATCCTTCGTAAACTTTTCATTGGCTTTATCATTATAAGTATCTATTTCATTCAATAACCAACTTTCATTAACTGAACTTATGCGCACATCTTGAAGCCATAAAGCCAGTTCTTCAAATACATATACCTGCGTGTTTTCATTCGTGGTATTAATAATCTGATATATTTCTTCCTCCATTTGGGAATGACAGGTAAAAACTAAATCGTAGTATGTATCAAGATAATCGGGGTTAGAAGTGAACGGGGATTTCTTATGGAACTTTTCGCAATGGGCGTGTATTCTACCTCCCCAATAGTAGTCAAGGGTAAATTTGATAGCATTATTGATGCGGGGGAATACAGGCTTCATTTTCTTGGTTGGTTAACCAAAATAATGAAACAAACTGATAAAATGCTTGACCGGATTAGTCCTCCTTATTATGCCAACGGGCAGCGGCGGCTTTTTTAGCTATTTCAGACCTCTTTTTAGGTGTAAGTGCTGCGGCTCTTGCCGGGCCTCCTTTTAACCCACCTTTACGCCCCAATGCAGCGGCGGCTGAACTAATAGCTTCTTTAGACAGGGTATCTTCTTTGTCCCCGGTTGCAATATCAACGATGCTTTTTGCTCGTTTATTTGTGTCGGTTGGTCGTTTTGCTTTTGCCATCCCACAAAGATAATATTTCCTTGCTTGACCGCAAAAGCACTAAATTCCAAACTGTACCACTACCTAGGATTATTAATTAGACTCCAATTTCATAAAATGATGTATCTTTATATTGTAATCGAACCTCGAAGATCTTTAGAAAATATAGTGTTCTGGAGTAATTCATGAGTTCGCTGGTTAGGGCATCATAAACAATTGATAATAAGACAGATATTAAAGGGGTATCAATCCCTTCCTCTCTGCGAAAGTTTACAAAGTTGCATGCAAGCGATTTACATTTGTAAGAAATAGTATATGCGCAGGTTCTTCTTTTTTGCTTCTTTCTTCATTATCGCCGCAATTGGTTATGGTAGGGATAAAGACTCAGTAAGTTTTACCATTGAGGGGCATGTAAAAGGTCTTGATGATAAAAAAGTAGCACTTATTTTCCCGGCCTACGGATTAGAGAAAAGAATGATTGCTGTTGTTAGGAATGGCTCATTTAAGTTCGAAGGAAAGATGGTGGATAGCTTTATTTTAGCCAAAATATTACTCGATGAAGTAATTACTAACTCATCCGTAATCTATTCAACTTTTCCATTGATTGTTGCGCCAGCTAAAACAAGCATTTCGTTTAATGCAGTATATATGAATGGGGAGGATGCCTATTATCGCTTTGAGGATCTGGAGATTAAAGAAGGATCTGTATCAATGCTCTATAGAAAATTTCTTACCCAATTGAATAAAGAAGTTTTTGGGGGTATGCAATATCGATCGGATTCGGCCTATCTCGACAGTATGAATAGAGTAGTATTACCCGAACGTAGGCAGAGATTTGAAAAGCTATTTTCAATATTCAAGGATTCTATCCATAACGAGTATATTTTAATGAAACTCCTCGAAGATTTTACCAAGAGTTCACTTTATACCCTTTCAAAAGAAAATAAATACATCACTGAAAAAGAAAAGCAGTTTATTTATAATACCTATAAATCTTTATCAAAAAATTTAAAAGGGTATGCCGAAAATGATTATTGGGAGTCTTTTTTCTCGAATTTTATACAGAGTAAAAAACTTACATTTCAAGACTTTGAATTGGTATCTGGCAATAAGGATAAAGTGCGTTTATCGGAGATCATTAAAAAAAATAAATACACCGTCTTATATTTTTGGTGGTCGGGATGTAGGCCATGCTTAGCATTTATGATCAAAGAAAGAGCGAATTATGCTTCCCTTAAAAAACGAAATATTGAGTTCATCTCCATCAATGTAGATGAAATTAAAGATAGATGGAAAATTGCCTCCCAAAAAATAAGTATTCCATGGATAAATCTTTATGCCGGACAAGGCTCGCCAATGATACCCAGTTATCAAATTGAAGTATTCCCAACAAAAGTGGTTTTTAACAATCAATATGAAATTGTAGACATCAACTTTAAGTCGATGCAGGATTTGATGAAGCTTGATTAAATCGATTGGACAATTGCTCAAAAGAGTAACCCCGTTTCGTAAAATAGGCTAACACCTGAGGTAAGGCGTAAGACATGTGACCCCAAGCTTTGGTGCTATCATGGAAAACTACAATAGAACCGTTGCCTGTATGTTTTATTACATTTTGTAAGCACTTTTCTTTACTAATATTAATATCGAAATCTCCAGAGAGTACCGTCCACATTACAATGTTAGATGGCAGATGGTTTTCCGACGATTGTAGTCTACGAATCACGGCCTTTCTGATCCTCCCATAAGGAGGCCGAAATAGATCTGATTGAATGACTTCTACAGCCTCTTGAATATTGTTGATATAATCAGCGTTTTTCACTTGCCATCCGTTCAGATGATTATTCGTATGATTACCTATTGCATGACCTGCTGCTATGATCTGTTGATAAATATCAGGGTATTTCCGTACGTTCTTACCGATACAAAAAAAAGTAGCTTTAGCATCATATTTTTTTAATTGTTCTAGTACAAAAGGAGTGGCTTCTTGATGCGGACCATCATCAAAAGTTAAATAGATTTTTTTCTCTGCTGTTACCGGCATCTCCCAGATAAGCGAGGGATACAACAACCGTAGCCACCAAGGTATTTTAACAACATACATAACCCAAAGGTATGGTTGTTATCAACTAAAATCCATACGCAATAAAACCTATTACTATATTTTCATATTTATATGCCCTCCCATGTTGAGCCAATGTTTTTTTCTGAGAGGTTTCATTCTCTAATAAAGAATCCATAAAAGCTTCCATTTGCTTTATTCCAACAACAGGAGTTGATCCGCGGGTGATAGCGGATCTAATGTAAGCAGCCAGCGCACTCTCCCAGGCATTATTTGCCAGAGAGGGGGTAACAAACAATTCTGTACCTAAAATACGATCCCCTGAAATAGCCAGAAATCCCGCGAAAGAACTATCGGAGGCCGCCAATTTCTGATTGAAAAAATTTTTATACGCGGTATCAGCCTTCAGTATTTCTTTGTCTAGTTGCAGATAAGGCCAACTACTATTATTTTTATTTTGAGAACGAAAATTTTGTTGGATCGTTCTCCAAATATCTACTTGTCGCTGCGTAAGGTCCATCACCTTTCGTAAATCCATATCGGCAGAACCACTATACATAAAGGGTTTAGGCTTCTTATCCCATCTTCCTTCTTCTACACAAAACACATTAACATATTGCTCTTGCTTGCCGGGAGGTATTAAAGTTGTTTCTCCCACCATTCTATCTTGCTTACCTCCTGCAATCAATTCTCCTGCACTAACCAATATCGTTTTATCTGAACTATTAATGATACTGAGTATATGCACATCGGCATCTCCTTTGGCAAAAAATTCTTTGACTTTTACTTTACCCGTTTTTATTCCTTGCTGCAAACTCATATATTGCTGAGGTAGCATTTGTTTATAAAAACCCTGTGCCCCCTCCCCCCGATAGCGTACCGGAATGAGTTGTAAGTTTTTATAGGTCCAGGCAGAATCATATTGTACCCAAACCTGCTGATAAGTAAGCTGTGCTGTGGTTTGCAGCCAAAAACCTAAAAACAATATCAGAATTCGAATATGCATTTGATCTATAACGAAAAGCCTTGATTTATATTTGCAGCTATGAGTAAAAAAATAAGAGTACGTTTTGCCCCCTCGCCAACCGGAGGTCTCCATTTAGGAGGCGTGAGAACCGTTTTATTTAACTACCTCTTCGCCAAAAAAATGGGGGGCGATTTTATTCTCAGAATTGAAGATACTGATCAAACCCGCTTTGTAGAAGGCGCCGAACAATATATTATAGATACTTTAACCTGGTGCGGATTAACGCCCGATGAAAGTCCGTTTGTGGGAGGGCCTTATGCCCCTTATCGCCAAAGTGAGCGCAAAGCCATTTACCGGCAATATGCCGAGCAACTTGTTGAAAGTGGCCACGCTTATTATGCCTTTGATACACCGGCTGAATTAGAACAAATGCGCCTTGATTTTAAAACCGCTGCAAATCCATCCCCACAATACAATCATAGCATTCGGGAGAAAATGAAAAATTCTCTCACACTTTCTTCCTCCGAAGTGCAATCCTTACTAAAAGCCGGTACACCTCATGTAATTCGGATTAAAATGCCCGCGTATGAAACGGTAACATTTACGGATATGATTCGGGGCGAAGTGAGTTTCCAAACAGCACAGGTAGATGACAAAGTATTACTGAAGGCAGATGGTATGCCAACTTATCATTTAGCTGTTGTAGTAGATGATTATCTGATGAAGATCAGTCATGCCTTCCGCGGGGAAGAATGGCTGCCCTCTGCACCTGTACATATTTTATTGTGGAAATATTTGGGTTGGGAAAACGATATGCCTGAATGGGCGCATTTACCGTTGATCTTAAAACCCGATGGACATGGAAAGCTCAGTAAAAGAGACGGTGATAGATTGGGATTTCCGGTTTTTGCTATGGATTGGACCGACCCAAAAACGGGTGAAAAAACAACCGGCTTTAAAGAGCGGGGATTTTTACCCGAAGCTTTTGTGAATTTATTAGCCTTATTAGGATGGAATGATGGTACCGATCAAGAAATATTTTCAATAGCTGAATTAATAGAAAAATTTTCGATAGATAGGGTGCATAAGGGCGGTGCCAAATTCGATTATGAAAAAGCGAAATGGTTTAATGCGGAGTGGATAAAGAAATCGTCAATCGTCAACCGTCAATCGTCAATAGAAAGTTTATTAGCAGATGCCGGTATTCCGGTTGACGATAGCGATAAACTAACAAAAGTTATTCTGCTTGTAAAAGACCGCTGCACATTATTAACTGATTTTGTTCAGCAGGCAGGCTTCTTTTTCAAAAAACCTGAAACCATTGATATGGCTGCTATACAGCCAAAATGGGATACTTCAAAAAAAGCATTCTTCATAGCCTTAGTAGCCGCTTACGAAAATGCAACTACCTGGGAAGCGGTTGAACTGGAAAGCATATGCAAAGAGCTCGCAAACTCACACCAGCTAAAAGCAGGCGAACTCATGTTGCCCTTACGCATCATGTTAGTAGGTGGAAAATTTGGACCGGGTGTTTTTGATATTGCCACTATTTTAGGAAAGACGGATACAATAGCACGCATTCATAAAGTGCTTAGCTTACTCTAGTAAGTATTCGTATATTGCTGTAAAGTAATTGTATGAAAAATATTAACCGGCTAATATATCTATTGGCACTGGTACGTTTCATTATTCCTTTTGTATTGGTTCCCTCCTTTTACGAATTACACAGAGATGAATACTTGTATTGGTCGGAGTCATTTCATTTAGCATGGGGTTATATGGAAGTTCCTCCCATGCTTAGTATCCTCGCTTATATTTCAAATATACTGGGTAGCCATCCTTTTTGGTTGAAGCTTTGGCCGGGATTGGCAGGCTCTGCTTGTTTTATACTTACAGCCCGTATGGCTGTAAGCTTAGGAGGAAAGAGATTGGCAGTATGGCTTTGCTTTTTCTCATTTGTACTTACCGGCTATATTCGGTTATTCTATTTATTTCATCCTAATTTTTTAGATGTTTTTTTCTGGACATTAAGTGCCTATGCCATTTTCTTTTTTATACGCACACAGGAAAACAAATGGCTGTATCTATTAGGCATTGCCGTTGGCTTAGGTATGATGAGTAAATATTCTATGGCTTTTTATATTGCAGCCTTATTAATGGCCAGTATATTCACACCACACAGAAATATATTTACGAATAAACACTTGTATGGTGCACTGGTAGTAGCCTTCCTGATTTTTCTGCCTAATTTATTATGGCAATACAATCACTTGTTCCCCATTGTAACACATATGCAAGAATTACAAGAAGAACAGTTACAATTTGTAAGTCCGATAACATTTATAATCGGTCAATTACTCATGTTATTACCTTGTTTATTTCTTTGGTTGCGAGGCTTGTATTTTGCAGGCATTAGCAAAGAAGGTAAACAATACATGATCTTTGCATTGGCATATGTATTTGTAATAAGCTTATTAATTATCGGGCATGGGAAAGACTATTATGCTTTAGGAACGTATCCCATATTACTGGCTTTAGGCACTTATCAATTTGAACAGTACATTCAAAAAAATAAAGCATGGTGGAGATATACGCCAGT
>JAIEQT010000183.1 GCA_019747455.1 Chitinophagaceae bacterium
AGGTTCCGTATTCAATCAATGAGCAATATGCGAAGAAAGCTGCTTATTTCTCCATGGAATTTGCTATCCACCAACCTTTAAAAATATATAGCGGAGGCCTTGGGTTTTTAGCCGGCTCCCATTTGCGCAGTGCCTATGAACTGCACCAGAATATGATCGGTATAGGTATTCTTTGGAAATATGGTTATTACGATCAGGCACGCAATCAGGATCAAACACTGGTTCCTACCTGGATGGAAAAAACCCCTAATTTTTTAGAAGATACCGGCATCAAATTTCAGATCTATATACATGAGCATCCTGTATGGGTAAAAGCCTATTGTTTAAACCCTGAGACTTTTAAAACGGCCCCGCTGTTTTTATTAAGTACCGATTTACCGGAGAATGATTATGTTTCACAAACCATAACACATAGGTTATACGATGCTAACGTAGCCACTAAAGTGGCTCAATTTATTTTATTAGGAGTAGGTGGTGCAAAATTGATCGATGAACTAGGGTTCAATCCCGATG
This sequence comes from Chitinophagaceae bacterium, assembly GCA_019747455.1. Lineage (GTDB taxonomy): Bacteria > Bacteroidota > Bacteroidia > Chitinophagales > Chitinophagaceae > Sediminibacterium. The sequence continues at coordinate 514 of JAIEQT010000183.1, forward strand.
TATATCACCTAAATGAAGCACATGGTATTTCAAGTGCTTTTTACTTGTTGAATAAATATAAGAGTGTAGAGAAAGTGAGGGAGCGTTTAGTGTTTACTACACATACCCCGGAGGAAGCCGGAAATGAAAAGCATGATATTTATTTATGCCATAAAATGAGCTATTTCTGCGGTTTATCTATTGATGAAGTTCGAAAAATAACAGGCATTCAGGACGATCAGTTTAATCATTCACTGGCTGCACTCCGCTTTGCCAGGAAAGCAAATGGCGTATCTGCCCTGCATGGTCAGGTTAGCAGAGAAATGTGGAAGAACTACAAGGATATTTGTGATATCACTTCTATTACCAATGCTCAGAATTATACATACTGGGCTGATGAGCCATTATACCGACATCTGGAATCGGGAGATAATTGGGCTATCGATGATAGAAAATGGTATCTCAAGAAAAGAGCATTCGAAACAGTGGCAGATCAAACAGGAAAACTATTTGACCCTACTGTTTTTACCATCGTTTGGGCTAGAAGATTTGCTGGCTATAAGCGGGCAGATATGTTAACATACGATATGGAGCGATTTGAAAAACTCGTACAAAACAGCAAATATCCCGTTCAAATTATTTGGGCAGGAAAACCATATCCTGTTGATTATCCAGCCATTACACAGTTTAATCACTTAGTACATTTAAGTAAAAACTACAAGAATGTAGCTGTATTAATTGGGTATGAGCTCTTATTAAGCCGAAGATTAAAGCAATGTGCCGATTTGTGGTTAAACAATCCAAGAGTGCCGCGCGAAGCCAGTGGTACCAGTGGTATGACGGCTGCCATGAACGGGGCTGTTAATTTCTCTACAGACGATGGATGGATACCTGAGTTTACTATCCATGGCAAAAATGGATTTGTAATCCCAAAAGCCGACTATGCCAACATGAATGTTCACGAACAAGATGAATATGATTTAAATAAACTCTATGAGATCTTGAATGGTGAAATTATTCCTATGTATTATGAAAATCGGGATGCCTGGAGAGAAATTGTAAAAAATGGTATGCGGGATGTAAGATTCCAGTTCGATAGTAACCGAATGGCACACGAATATTATGAGATCATGTACAAGTAATTATATACACGTAAAACCTCGCAAAAGCGAGGTTTTTTTTATTTATGTACTTTTGCTTATAACCTTTGATTCTTAATTTGGTTATATATACATGTCTAAGAAAATCATAGTTGCCATTACCGGTGCCAGTGGATCTATTTATGCGTCTTCCTTACTGCATAAATTGGCGCTGCATGAAAATCAGTTTACAGAACTAGGTATCGTAATGAGTAAAAATGCAAAAGACGTTTGGGAAACAGAATTAGGTAACCATGATTACCAACAGCTTCCTTTTCGTTTTTATGAGAAACAAGATTTTTCGGCTCCCTTTGCTTCCGGTTCAGCGGGTTATGATACGATGATCATTGTTCCCTGTAGCATGGGCACACTCGGACGTATAGCCAGTGGTATCAGCGATGATTTAATAACACGTGCAGCTGATGTTATTTTAAAAGAAAGAAGAAGGTTGATTCTTGCAGTGAGGGAAACACCCTATAATTTGATCCATATAAAAAATATGGAAACAGTTACGTTAGCAGGAGGAATCATTTGTCCGGCTACACCTTCCTTCTATAGCAAACCAAATTCAATCGAAGAAGTAGCCAACACCGTAGTAGATCGACTACTGGATTTGGCAGGTTTCGATATTAAGTCCTTTAGATGGGGCCTTTAAAAAAAGCCCCGACAGTTTTGTCGGGGCTTTTTTTATACTTCTGCGTCTTCCTTTACTTTTCGTTGGAAGTTGAACACTAATTGTGAGGTTTCCTTATCAAAATCAGCTACTAAAACATCTCCTTCTTTGATATTAAGTTTCATGATCTCTTCCGCTAATGGATCTTCCAAATGCTTCTGGATAGCTCTGTGTAGTGGTCTTGCACCAAACTGAACATCATACCCTTTGTCTGATAAAAACTCTTTGGCCTCATTGGTAAGCTCCAATGTAAATCCAAGATTCTCCAATCGCTTAGCAACACTCTTCATAAGTATATCAATGATACTAAAGATATTTTCTTTAGTCAATGAGTTGAATACAACTACATCATCGATCCTATTCAAAAATTCAGGTGAGAACGTACGCTTCAACGCTTTTTCAATAACGGCTTTGTTATTTTCTTCTGCATTTTGAACACGGGTAGCTGTAGCAAATCCTACACCATCACCAAATTCTTTTAATTGACGGACCCCAATGTTGGAAGTCATGATGATAAGGGTATTTTTAAAATCTACTTTGCGGCCTAACCCATCGGTAAGCTGACCATCATCGAGTACCTGTAACAGAATATTATATATATCTGGGTGTGCTTTTTCAATTTCATCAAGTAAAATAACACTATATGGTTTGCGTCGTACTTTTTCAGTTAACTGTCCACCTTCTTCATATCCTACATATCCGGGAGGCGCGCCGATAAGTCTACTCACCGTAAATTTTTCCATGTATTCACTCATATCGATGCGAATGAGGGCATCTTCAGAGTCGAACATATACCGCGCCAGTGCCCGAGCCAATTCTGTTTTACCAACACCGGTGGGTCCTAAGAATATAAAAGTACCAATTGGTTTTTTAGGATCCTTCAACCCTACTCTATTTCGTTGAATAGCCTTAACTACTTTTACAATCGCTTCATCCTGCCCAATTACCATACCTTTCATATCCTCACTCATGCGGCGAAGCTTCTCTGTTTCCGCTTGTACCATGCGTTTTACAGGAATACCCGTCATCATACTTATAACTTCGGCAATATGCTCTTCCGTAATTGGGTAACGCTTATGTTTACTTTCTTCTTCCCATTGTGATTTTGCTTTTTCTAATTCTTCTCCTAATCTTTTTTCAGTATCTCGTAAAGATGCGGCCTCTTCAAAACGCTGGCTTTTAACAACTTTATTTTTTTCATTCTTTACGTCTTCTATCTTCTTTTCAAGCTCAACAATATTTTCGGGAACATTAATATTTTTCAAATGAACCCTGGCTCCTACCTCATCCAACACATCTATCGCTTTATCCGGCAGTAACCTGTCTGTCATATATCTATCACTCAACTTCACACAAGCATCAACAGCATCATCTCCATAAGTCACACTATGAAAGTCTTCGTATTTAGATTTGATATTATTGAGAATTTGAATGGTTTCATCAACACTCGGTGGCTCAATTAATACTTTTTGGAATCTACGATCGAGGGCACCATCTTTTTCAATATACATACGATACTCATCTAATGTAGAGGCACCTATACATTGAAGTTCACCCCTGGCTAATGCAGGTTTAAAAATATTAGAAGCATCTAAAGATCCGCTGGCGCCACCGGCACCAACAATTGTATGAATTTCGTCGATGAATAGAATCACATCTCTGTTTTTTTCCAATTCATTCATAATAGCTTTCATACGTTCTTCAAACTGACCCCGATATTTGGTGCCGGCAACTAAGGCTGCCAAATCGAGTGATATAACTCTTTTATCGAATAATACCCGGCTCACTTTTCTTTGTACAATACGTAATGCCAAACCTTCCACAATAGCTGTTTTACCTACGCCCGGCTCTCCAATTAAAATAGGGTTGTTCTTTTTCCTTCTACTTAAAATCTGACTTACACGTTCAATTTCCTCTTCTCTGCCAACAATAGGATCCAATGAACCCGACTCTGCCAATTTGGTAATATCTCGTCCAAAATTGTCAAGTACCGGTGTTTTACTTTTTGAGCCGCCGGCAGGTTGTTTTCCGGTTCTCGATTGTTGATAGCCTCCCCCCTTTTTCTCTTCATCAAATTCATCATCATTCTCATCAGGAAATTCACTTCTGGGTGGCGGATTAGTAGTACCAACCATGCCTAGTTCATTTCTGAACATATCATAATCAATATCAAATTGGTTAAGAATCTGCGTGGCAATATTCTCCTTATTTTTAAGAATACTGAGCATTAAATGTTCCGTTTCTACCAGTGGGCTTTTAAGCGCCTTAGCTTCTAAAACGGTTACCCGTATTACCTTTTCTGCTTGTTTCGTAAGCGGTAAGCTATTAATATTAGCAATATTCTTACCTGTTTTATCTTTAACGGCTAATTCTACTTCTTTCCTTAGCTCATACAGATCTACATTAAGCTGCTTTAATACTTTAATGGCTGTATTATCTCCATCTCTTATTAATCCTAATAAAAGATGCTCTGTACCGATAAAATCGTTTCCTAAACGTAAAGCCTCTTCTCTACTAAAAGAAATGATCTCTTTAACCTGGGCTGAAAAATTATTATCCATATCTAATTTGGATTTATACAATTATAACGAATATTTTTGAGTGAAGTTGTAGGGCACTTATACACAGTTTGTTAATTCATAACTAAGATTATGGAAGTCAAAATTGATACCAAAGAAAAATTCACCGTTATAACACCGATCACACTCGATGTTTCTGCCAATATAGCAGCAGATTTAGTGGAAAGATGCAGGACAATTTTAGCCAACAGGGTCAAAAATCTAATTTTGAACCTAACTTCTGTTACGAATTTGGATGAAGCAGGCATGGAAGGTATCACACAATTACAGCAAGAATTTTATGAAAATAATGCCTCTTTTGTAGTGTGTGGACTTAGTGCCGATATTGAAAAAGCTTTAGAAAAGGCCGAGTTATTGGATTTATGGAATATAACACCTACCGAATCGGAGGCCTGGGATATTGTTCAAATGGAAGAAATTGAAAGGGAGTTATTAGATGGTGATGATATTAGTTTCCTCAATGAAAATGGATAATCATTACAAAACCTTAGGCATTTCTCCCGCTAGTTCTTCCAGCGAAATAAAATCGGCATATCGTAAGCTAGCGCAACGCTATCATCCTGATAAACACAACGGGAATACATCACTTTCTGCTCACTTTGAAAAACTGAAAGCAGCATACGAAGTTTTACAAAATGAAGAAAAAAGAAAGGAATACGATACAACGCTGTTTGCATACTTTACAGGAAGCAAAAATTCAGCGATTAATACAAGTCAGGCATTTTATGATAAGATCACTGAAATAATCCAAACAATTAAGAAGCTGAATGCAAATCAGATCAACTATGATTGGGTTACCATTTCTGCATTAACACTATTACGGTCGAGAGGTATTCAAATCGCTTTACTGGAAGAAAAAACCGAATCAGCTATATTTAATTCCATATGCGATATGATAGAGATATTGCCCTATAATGAGATGAAGCGCCTACAGGAAGACATCTATCATATTTTCCACGATGAACAAACACAGGTAAAGTGGGAGCAGATAATAAAACAAAAAAAGGGGAAGGAAAGAAACAGCCTTATCATTATTTTATTAGCACTGGGTGTGAGTATATTAGTAGCCACTTTAATCATGATAAGCACAAAATAAAAAAGCATCCCATTAGGAATGAGATGCTTTAGCGTTTTGTTAAATAATGATTTCTTAGTTATTTCCAATTAATGTGGAAGACAATGTATTACTTGGGAAAATCGGATCAGCGGTTACTAACCCTCTTAGCACAATAGTATACAGTTTGCCGGAAACAGCAGTAAGCGTTTGGGTTCTCAATACCGATCCGGTTGTATTATTTCTTATTTGAATACTATATGACGTTCCGGTTGATAAGGCATCAATAGGTGTGAAACCAGTGTAGTCTTTAAATCCAAACCCGGTACCGCCAGCAAAGATAGGTGTAGTTGCTGTACCGATAAATGCATTAACCCTAGGTGCATCCGGACTCGCATGTATTAATCGTAATCCTGCTTTACCTACTGCAGGAACAGTAAGATCATCTTCAATTAAAATTAGTTCTGGTGTTTCGGCTCGATTGGTAGCGACTAATGTATAGGATGGTGTAACTGCATCATTTCTTTTTATATCGAAATTACCCCGCTGAAAAAGCGTTGTGGTGGTAGAGGTAGCAACAGTATTACCTACGAGATAACTACTTGTTACATTACCCATAACTGCAATACTACGAGAGCCGGGTGTAATACCGTAATATATTGAGTTAGCACCGAAAGTTAGCGGTGTAATATTGGCCTTAGTGCCATCTAAGAAAACGTCAACATTAGTTCTATTCGGTGTGGTGTTAACTACCATAATTTTAGAGAATCCTAAATTTTCAGGATCTTTTGCACATCCCGTGAATAGTATTAGTAGAACCGTTGAAAAGTATAAAAAAATATTTTTTTTCATTGTATACATTTTTGGGATGATTAATATGTGGCCATAATTGCGGCTCCCCTAGCCATGGTTCCACCAGTTGCTTGATATCTACCTCTAAAAACCAGGGTATATGTTCTTCCTCTATTAAAAGTAAATCCATTAACCGAAGCTAGAATGTTGGTTGTGCCGGCATCTCTAATATCGAGTGTATCAGTAACCCCGGTTCTATGAGCAATAAAAGAAGAGACACCTAAAGTGGGTATATTAGAAATAATATTGGCTCCTCTAGCCCTTGAATATACATCCACATTTGGTACAGAAACTGATGTGGAAATTACATTCACAAAGCGAAGATTACAGGTAGTATCTGTTGGTATTGTGAACACATCATTTGTAACTAACGCTTTTACAGCCGTAGAGGTATCATAGGTGAATATGGTATAGTATTGGCCAGCCAAAAAGTCTCTGGTGAAAGTTAAGGAAGATTGAGCAGGTACTGCAGCACTATCAATCACAGATACTGTTCTTGATCCCGATGGTATTGTTGCAAATGCGGTAACTGTTGATGCTCCGGGGAAGAATCCTCCCATTGATAGGGCAGTTCCGTTTAAGCGCTGGTTATCTACTAAAATAAAATTACGCGCTGCGCCCATACTACCGGCAAAAAAGCGAATATAGGCGCTGTTGGTAATATTGGATGTTTCCGGAGTTCGCCCATCAAAGTCTTTTTTACAGCCGGCTATAAAAACCACTGCTAATAACCCAGGTAAAATATATTTCATTTTCATATTTCTAACTTTAGATAATTAAGGTTTAGAGAACCACTGTTCTACGGTATGATAATCTAGGGCAATAGCACCAATCCTTGTAAGTTCAGCTATATTGTATAAATACTCTGAATTGTAACGCGGACGAGCCCTATAAACCAATTTCCCATTATTGTTGGTAAATAAATCAATACCGGTAGGTGGGGTAAATCCATTATATACTTGAACACTATTAGCAGCTTCAACATCAGTATAATGATATCTCCGCATATCCACCCATGTTTCTAAGGCATTATAGCCGAATAGTGCAATATATTTTTGCAACATAATTTGAGACAAAGTTAGATTAGTCGGAACTGTTGGCACAACAGCGGGATTGGCTAAAAAAGCATCACGTGTAGCTGTTGTCATTGCTCTGGCTGCAGGAACTGAAGATCCGTAATCACTGATCAGCATGTCAAAATTTAAACTAATGCCGTTTCTATAAGCCGCCAAGGCCGCCGCTTTATTTCCTTTTCTATATTGTGCTTCGGCCAACATAAATTGAATTTCGCTCGCCGTAATGATTGGGAATGGTGCTCCATTTTTGAAAATATATCTGGCATTCGCATCAGATGTAGGTGCAGCAGTAGTTCCAAATGCATCACCCCAAAAATTAGGTGGTTGATCATTAGTAACTAACCCACTTGTACCCCCATTTGGTCGGATACCTCTAAAAGTATTATTTGCATTCTCACGGATTAAATATGCAGCCCTAGGATCTTCCACAAGCGGAAAACTTTGATTGATCCCATTCATAAGATTGCAGAAAAATACGGTTTGCCGCATGTTACCTACATTGGCTCTAAATGGACCATAGAAATTTGAAGTACCCGTAATACCGGTATTCGAAAACCGGGCAACACCATTATCAGCATTTGAATTGATAGCTAAGTTGCAATAGAAAATTACAGAGTCTGCATTATAACTAGCCTTATTAGAAAGATGATTAAAAGAACGAGCCATTACACTGTAAACAAATTTTTTCCATTTATTCA
>JAIEQT010000417.1 GCA_019747455.1 Chitinophagaceae bacterium
TAATACGGATCCCAGGTTTGCAAAACCTAGACCAAGGGTTCTGTAATCGTATGAAAGTTGAGCTACTTCTTTAGACGGGAACTGCGCCATTAATACAGATATCTCCAGAACAGTGGTCCATAAGCGTGTAGTATATTCAAAACCTTCTACATCAAATATGTTGGTATCGTCATCGTGGAATTTACGCAAATTTACCGATGCCAGATTACATGCTGTATTGTCTAAGAACATGTATTCTGAACAGGGATTAGAAGCGTTGATACGACCACCTTTCGGACAAGTATGCCATTCATTGATAGTAGTATCATATTGTGTACCGGGATCAGCACAACGCCATGCGGCATAAGAGATCTGCTCCCATACTTCGCGTGCAGGAATTTTTTTCATCACACGGCCATCCGTACGAGCTTTTAATTCCCAATCTCCATTATCGGCCAATACTTTAAAGAATTCGTTAGGAATACGAACAGAGTTATTTGAGTTTTGTCCGGAAACAGTTGCATAAGCTTCTCCCTCGTAAGAGTTATCATAACCTGCGGATACAAGCGCCGCTACTTTCTTCTCTTCTTCTACTTTCCAGTTGATGAAGTCCATGATTTCGGGGTGATCAAGATCCAAGCATACCATTTTAGCAGCTCTGCGTGTGGTACCGCCGCTTTTTATGGCGCCCGCTGCGCGGTCGCCAATTTTCAAGAAACTCATTAATCCGCTTGAAGTGCCTCCACCGCTTAATTTCTCACCACTACCGCGAATTTGTGAGAAGTTCGTTCCCACGCCGGAACCATATTTAAAAATGCGTGCTTCGCGAGTCCATAAATCCATGATCCCCCCCTCGTTCACCAAATCATCGCTTACACTCAGAATAAAACACGCATGTGGTTGCGGGCGCTCATAAGCATTGGTGGATTTTTTCAACATACCATCGGCCGGATCTACATAGTAGTGACCTTGGGGCTTACCCGTAATACCATACACCTCGTGCAACCCGGTATTAAACCATTGTGGAGAGTTGGGAACACAGGCCTGATTTAAGATGCTGTATACCAACTCCTCATAAAACACCTGCGCATCTTGCTCCGAAGCAAAATAGCCATAACGCTCACCCCATACGCGCCAGCAATGAGCCATCCGATGTGCCACTTGCTTAACACTGGTTTCTCTGCCTAAAGACCCATCAGGTTGAGGTACTCCTGCTTTACGAAAATATTTTTGCGCTAATATGTCGGTAGCAATTTGGCTCCATTGCTTCGGCACCTCCACATTATTCATCTCAAATACTTTTTCCCCAGTGGGATTTTTGATTACGCTGTCGCGGTAATCGTATTCGAACATATCGTAAGGACTAACACCATCTTTGGTGAAGCGGCGACTGAACTGGAGGCCTTTTTTTGTGGAGCGTGCGGTTGGCATATAGCAGTTTCGGTTTTAGACGTTTAAAATGAATCCCGGGTTTTTTATAAGACGGTTGACGAAAATATCTTTCCATTTTGAGAATTCCTCGTCTCAAATATTCACAGCTTGTGGAAAATAGAGGTGGATAATTTGCCACCTCAAATCCCCGTTGCATTTGCTCGTTTATACACAGGTGTAGATAAGATTATATCGCATTTTCATTGATTTTATTGGTTCATGTTTTTAGGTAAAACTCTTAAACAAAAAATTAGGTAAGCCGTGTTTGATGAAAACATATAATGAAAATGCTTAAAACGGAAATATTTCTGCATTTTTGCAACAGTACCAACGGGCATTGCATGAGGCATACGATATACAAACAGTTTACCGAGAAAAAGCAGCTATGCAAAAAATCTTTTGCTGTACTCATAGATCCCGATAAGGTAGATACTGCTAGCATACACCAGTTGGTAGCATTAGGCGTAGAAGCTCGGGTTGATTATTTTTTTGTTGGTGGAAGTTTGGTTATTTCAAGTCATTTGGATGATTGTATACAGCAAATCAAACAAACCTGTAATATACCCGTAGTGCTATTTCCCGGCTCCCCCTCGCAGGTAAGTAAGCATGCAAATGCATTATTGTATCTATCGCTTATTTCTGGAAGAAATCCCGAATTATTAATAGGACAGCATGTAATAAGTGCTCCTTTTGTTAAAAAGAGCGGTCTGGAAATTATGCCAACTGGCTATATGGTGATAGATGGCGGTGCCCCAACCACCGTAAGTTATATTTCAAATGCCACACCTATTCCTGCCGATAAAAATGAAATAGCCATGTGTACAGCTATGGCTGGCGAAATGTTAGGAATGAAATTGATTTATATGGATGCGGGTAGTGGTGCTAAACGCCCTATTACGGAACATATGATTGAGCGTGTTGCTCACTCAATTGATATTCCCCTAATTGTTGGGGGCGGTATAACCGAAGCAGAAAAAGCTTACTTAAATTGCAAAGCCGGAGCAGATGTAATTGTGGTGGGCAATGCTATAGAAAAAGATTTGAGTCTCATTAAAGACATCAGCGCCGCCGTACATAGCGTAGCCAAAATCTCAATTTAATTTTTTCTAATTCCTACAAGATATTGTAGGGTAGATGAGGGCTTGTGGATAGCTTTTTATCTACAAAAAGAGGTGCCCTGCTGGGGCACCTCTTCAAAACAAAAGCAAAAAACTAAACAATTAAAATATATTCAGTTAGAACGTGTCATCTCCAATAATTTATAACATACGAGAATTGCATTTACTTGGTTTTGGTTCTTTGTTGTACTTTAAGGGCAAAAAAGAACTTGCTCCTACCCCTGAGTATAATAATCGCAATTGGTATCGCCATTTTAGTTGTTCTGATTGGTTGGGCAAAATGCCATCCCTTTATAGCGCTAGTATGTACGGCACTCTGCTTAGGTTGGTTGGCAGGAATGCCGCTATCAGCCAGCATGAACTCTGTTAAAACAGGTATTGGCAGCCTATTAGGTGATTTGAGTATTATACTCGTGGTAGGTGCCCTTCTCGGTAATCTGATCGCAGCAACAGGTGCCGCCTCATCCCTTACGCATTTGCTTATCCATTTATTAGGAGAAAAAAAATTACCCTGGATACTTATGTTTACAGGCTTATTAGTTGGTATACCACTTTTTTATAATGTAGGCTTTGTGTTATTAGTACCAATAGCATTTGCACTCGCTAAAAAAACGGGTATGCAACCGGTATTTCTCGCACTACCTATGTTGGCAGCACTTTCCGTAACACATGGTTTCCTACCTCCTCACCCATCTCCTTCTGCCATTGCAGTACAACTCGGAGCAAATCCATCAGAAGTATTGCGCTATGGAATATATATTGCCATACCCGCAATTCTAGCTGCCGGTCCACTATTCTCCACCCGATTTAAAAAATGGAAAACGAATTTACCAGATACCTATAACACCGGTAGAGAGGTATCTTACAAGCCAAATAGTTGGATAAGTTTAGGCTGCACCATACTGCCTGCCATCTTGCTGGCAGTTGTAAAACTACCCTCGGAAATAGCCTTGTTGATTTCTTTAGGCATAGCCGTAATAGGCTTATGGTTACCGATGCCTTCCTCAAAAGAATCACTTACAAAAATTTTTTCAGACGCAATTACTACTATCGCACCTATCTTATTCATCATTGCAGGGGCCGGTGCACTAAAACAAATACTGATTGATACGGGCTCAAGTACAGCTATCGGTAAAACCATATTAGAATGGCATTTACCCCCTTTAGTTCTCGCCTGGACAATCACCGCAATCATTAGGATCTGCATAGGTTCTGCTACTGTAGCGGCTTTAACTGCAGCAGGCTTATTAAGCAGTTTGGTGGCAGGTAGTCATATATCTCCCACATTACTGGTATTAAGTATTGGAGCCGGGTCCTTATGCTGCTCTCATGTAAATGATTCAGGATTCTGGATGTTCAAAGCTTATTTCAACTTAACAGTAAAAGAAACGCTTCTTAGTTGGACAATCATGGAAACTATCGTTTCCGTTGTTGGTTTGATAGGGGTGTTATGTTTACAGGCCATTTTATAAAGAGGGTATTATGTCCAATCAAAATGCCGTACAGTACCCGCTATATCATCATCCCATTGAAATCCATGTGCTCCAAAAAAATCACGTTGCGCCTGTATCAAAGTAGTTGTCAGTTTTTTTTGTTTGTATTGTAAGATAGATTGATATGCTTCACTTATAATTGGAATAGGAATTTCCGCTAAAGAAATATGAGCAACCAACTGTATTAAATTCGGATAGTTAGATACGAGTACCTCCTCACAATAAGGTATTGCTGAAACCATATTGGTTTGCGTAAAACCTTCTGACAGTATATCCATAAGTGAGGAACGTACTATGCAACCGGCTCGCCAACCATCCGCGATTGAAGATAAAGAAAGATCCCAACCATACTGCTCAGCTGCTTTTGTAATTAAAGCAAAACCTTGATGGTGATTCCATATTCTTACTAATGTATAAACTGCTTTGATGTCTTCAACATTTATTTGAACATGTTCATGCTTAATTTTATGCTCGCTATGGGTAACATGTTCTTGCATCCAATACCTTAAACGGGTATCTGTAGATATATATCTGGCATTTAATGCAGTGGTAAACATGCCCGACGGCGCCCCTAAAAAAGCAGCTTCTTGCGTAGCCCAAGCACCTGTGCCTTTCGAATAAGCCTTATCACTAATACTTGTGAGAATAGATTGATGGTTATATTTTGTTTTAAGTATTTGTTGCGTAATACCTAATAAATAACTTTGCAGTTCTGTTTTCTGCCATTCATTGAATATGGATGCTATTGCCTCTGCATCCAATTGTAATCCATGATGCAAAATTCCGTATACCTCCGCAAGTAGTTGCATTTCTCCGTACTCTATCGCGTTATGCACCATTTTAACATAATGTCCACTTCCTCCTAAACCAATATAATTACAGCAACTATTTCCACTCCCATTTATAGCAGCCATACTTATCAATAAAGGGGCCACGCTATCATAGGCTTTCTTATCACCACTTACCATAAGTGCAGGTCCTTCCAAAGCTCCCTGTTCGCCTCCTGAAACCCCACAGCCCAACAAATAGATATGATGCAGAAGTAACTGTTGCTGATGTTTTTCGGTATCCGCATAAAAAGCATTAGCCCCATCAATTATTATCGCGCCCGGAGATAATAACGGTGATAGCATATTTAAAAATTCAACGATTGCCTTACCTGCTGGTAACATCATTAAAATGTACTGAGAATCTCCCAAGCTCTTTACAAAAGCATCGATATCATTAAAAGGCAATGCTTTATGCAGCTCAGAAAAATTGTCAACACATTGTTTAGCAACAAGTTCTTCTACTCCACTAACTTCTCGATTATATAAACTCAACTGCCAACCCTTACTTCCTAAATTTCTTGCTAAAGCTTTTCCCATAACCCCTAATCCTACAATACCAATTCGCTTTTCTTTTAAATAAATTGATTGCCTAATAAATTCCACTGCTTCTTCTACTGTGCGTTTAGCATTGATACAAATAGCATCTTTGGGTTTTTCCAAAGTAGCTAATTGCGAATCGAGCAAACTAACCGGCATATAATGATTTTTTCTATTGGAAAGTCTTTGTATTAGAACAGATCTTTCAACATCTAAAAAAATCCAATACACTTTAAGTAAAGTATTTTCTAGTAAATTTCTATAGGCCTGTTTAAGTGCCGAACAAGCTATAACAGCACCGCCCTCAGCACTGGCGGCTAAAGCCTTAGCATGCACTTTTAACAACCAGGGTAATCTGTCTTCATCTGTTAACGGAATACCCGCTGTCATTTTATTGATATTCTCTACCGGATGCTCATGATCGGCATCCATAAACGGGATATTTAATTGTTGGGCCAATGCAGAACCAATGGTCGTTTTTCCAGACCCTGCTACGCCCATAATAAAAAAAATAGATTGCATGGTTCCACTAAAATAAGTCAATAATTTAAGAATTAAATCATGAGAAATATAGTAACTTACTTTGCTTTAGTTAGTCTAATGACTTATAAAAAAATCATATCCTACGCTATTACATTATGCATTTGTGTTGCACTAATAGCTCAATTGGGGTGGATAACAAATATTTCTATTCTCACTACCCTCATAAAAGGGTTCCCGCCTATGCTGCCAAATACAGCAAACAGCTTTCTACTGTTAGCTACTGCATTGCTCAGCATTAACGCTAATAAGTTTACAACGCTTGGTTATACATCTCTTATTATATTAATCGGACTAAATAGTTTATCCCTTTTAGAACCTGTATTAAGTAACGTATTGGGTAATCATAGTTTACAAATTCCAGGGCTAACGTCTATCTGTTTTCTTCTAATGGCAATCGCCCTGTTACTACAATTAGTTAGCAAAATAATTATTGCACAGGGTCTCTTTCATATCACAACACTGGTTGCAGTAATTGCCTTACTTGGCTATTTGTTTGGTGTTGAAACGATGTACAAATTATCGTTCTTACATTCAATGGCATTACAAACTTCTGTGCTTTTGCTCATCCTATCTATGGCTGCTTCGCTACTTAATCCAACCATTGGTTTAACGGGATTATTTACGGGTACCTCTATTGGTGCAGTAATGGCAAAAAAGCTTTTTCCTACCTTCACCTTGGTGATTTTTACTCTTAGCATACTAAGAATCGCAACATATAAATTTCATCTTGTTTCTGTTGAATTAGGTATTGCTTTATTTGCAGTTAGTTTTACAGTTTGTTCATTACTGCTTATTTGGTACACTGCTATTAAACTTGATCATGTTGATAATGAAAAGAAAATCGCAGAAAGAAAATTGATCGAAGCCACTCAAAACAGGCTCTTTAAAGATATCATCAATAATACCAGCTCTGCTATTTGTATTAAAAATAAAGCAGGAGAATACATTTTATGTAACAATGCCTTTGCCACCAGTTTTAATAAATCACCCGAAGATATTATTGGTAAAACAGCCTATGATATTTTCCCATTAACAATTGCACAAAATATGGTGGCCAATGAACCTCAAATTTTTGAAACAGGATTATCACAAGTGTATGAAACCTTTGCGGAAACACCATCAGGTTCACGCATCATGCTCACTAATAAATTTCCTATTTATGATCCCAAAAATATTATTATTGGTATTGGCGTGGTAGCTACCGATGTTACACAAACGCGATTAGCAGAACTAAATTTAAAAACTATTTTAGACAGTGCCCATGTTTCTATTATCAAAACAGATATCAACGGATTGATCACTGATTTTAATAAAGGCGCAGAAAAATTACTAGGATATAGTGCCGATGAAGTAATAGGCAAACATACTCCTGAAATAATTCATATAGCTACTGAGGTAGAAGAAAGAGGTAAAGAATTATCCAAACAATATGGAAAACAAATTCGTGGTTTTGATGTATTTATAACGCCTGCATTATATAACGAATTCGAATCCCGCAAGTGGACATACATTCGTAAGGATGGGAGTACTTTCCCCATTCAACTAGTTGTTACCAGCATTGTTAATAACAATCAAGAAATAATTGGCTACTTAGGCATCGGAACAGATATTACAAATGAAGAAATGGCAAGAACAGTCCAACAGGAACTTGCCTTAAAACTACAGAACAGGAATAATCAGCTACTAAATTTCGCACATATCACTTCGCATAACCTACGCTCGCCGGTGAGTAATTTAGTTACCTTACTCGATATGCTGGAGCGTACGGATACAACGGAAGAAAAGGATTTATTAATCACTAAATTCGATTTGGTCATAAAAAGATTGGCCAATACATTAAACGATTTAATTGAGGCACTTAAAATTCAGGAAGATAATCCCGTAAAGGAATTATTAGCATTCGACAGCGTTTTAAAGAATGTAACTGAGATGTTGAGTATTCAGATTGAATCCTCCCATGCAAATATTGAAGTAGCGTTTTCGGCGTCTACCATTGAATATCCCAAAAACTATTTAGAGAGTATTTTACTAAATTTAATATCTAATGCTATCAAATACCGTTCGCCTGAAAGAAATCTGATAATAAAAATTCAAACCCAAGAAACAGATACAGATGTGATTTTAAGGATTGAAGATAATGGATTGGGCATCGATTTAGACAAATATGGCAGTAAAGTATTCGGCTTCAATAAAACATTTCATCGTCACCCCGAAGCTAAAGGCATAGGTTTATTTTTAACCAAAACCCAGATTGATGCGATGGGGGGGAGTATTAAAATCGAGAGTGAGCCGAATAAAGGAATCTGTTTTATCATTAATTTTAAAAAATAAAAATCATGCATAATCCCTTTATCATTTGTATAATCGACGACGACGAAGTGTATCAATTCACCGTTACAAAAAATATTCAATCGCAAAAACTAGCTAAAAAGATATTGGTTTTTTCCGATGGAGAAGAAGCACTTCAATTTTTAACTGCCAATATTGGTGATAATGATGCCGTTCCTGATGTTATTTTTTTAGATATCAATATGCCCATTATGGATGGATGGCAGTTTTTAGAAAAATATATTCACTTAAAACCGCGGATAGGGAAAAAAGTTACGCTCTATATGGTTAGTTCTTCCGTTGATCCGGCAGATACACAAAGGGCAAAAGCCATTGAGGAGATTTCCGATTATATAATAAAACCAATAACGCCGGAGCAATTAAAAG
>JAIEQT010000305.1 GCA_019747455.1 Chitinophagaceae bacterium
GGCTCTAATAAAAGTATTCTAATTCCTTTTTCATCCTTATGCCACAGTGGATCAAGATTATAGGCGTTATAAATAAAAACTTTTTCGTTTGTTGGTATAGTAAATATATCCGACTCGGGAAGGGGTGTATGTAATGACAGTGTAGTAGCAGCTATTAACGGATCCGGAATATATTGCAATGGAAAATTTTCATATCCACAATCAAGATAGGTTTGGGTTTGATTGGTGTTGGTATAACGATTGATGTTCTCTTGATTGGCAACATATTTTTTACTACTAAATGATCCGGCTACCCATTGCCAGCTCAGCATATTACTGGCTAAATCGCCATCTAATAAATGGTAGTACATCCATTGGGCGGGCGCCAACCAATGCGCTTGCGCTATGTTACAGGAGAGCATGGCTGTATACATTCTGGCATGGTTATGCATGTATCCGGTTTCATATAAATGTTGCACAGCTTTATCTATACCTTCAATGCCAGTTCTGGCCTCTGCCAGAGCAGTTGGTATTTGATGATGTTGTACGGGAGATTGTGGTTGTTTCAAATCCGAGAAAATGGTATCACCTTTTGCTTGCCATACCCGCTGAAAATATTCGCGCCAAGCCAATTCTTGTAAAAATTTCTCAGCTTCAAAGCGAGTATATTTTTTAAGTATAATATTGGCAACAAGTGGTAAGGAAATAACACCTCTTGCGATATAGGGTGATAAATAAGACACAGCACCGGTTAGATAGTTCCTGGATTTGGCATAATGAATAGGATTGATACTTTCAATGCTGCTAATAATATCATTATACGTAACAAGCGGAAAAGAATGCTTAGTCATGATCTAATTGTTTAAGATAGTTTTCGGCCTGTGTAAGTAATTTTTGTTGCTTATCTGCGGGCATTTTATCGAAGCTTTTTATCAACATACCCAGTCGCGGATTTTTAAGAAAGAAACTACGATGTATATGCATAAACCGCCAAAAAAGCGCATCCCATATTTCCTGCCATTTGCCGGTTGGGTAATTACTCATTTTACGGATATAGTTACTGCCACTGATATAAGGCTTGGTGGTCATAATACCACCATCTGCAAATTGCGTCATCCCATAAACATTTGGTACCATCACCCAATCATAGGCATCGATATACATTTCCATAAACCATCTGTATACTTCATCCGGATTAAACTCGCACAATAACATAAAATTTCCCAATAGCATCAATCGCTCTATATGATGATTATATGCCGTGGATCTTAGTTTTTGGATGGCATCATCTACCGGCACAATACCGGTTGTACCCATCCAAAATGATGTTGGAATTTTTCTACTGAATCCCCAGTAGTTTGTGGTACGCTGTTTAACGCCTTCCCTTTCATATACAGCTCTTATAAATTCTCTCCAACCAATAAGTTGCCGTATAAAACCTTCTAAAGAGTTAAGGGGTACCTGATTTTTGATACCAAAAGATGCTGCTTCCTCTACTAGTTCTTTAATATCTAATAAACCAATATTGAGTGCCGGCGTAAGTACACTATGGTAAAGAATAGACTCATTGGCAACCATGGCATCTTCATAGATACCGAATAACTTAAATCGCTCTTGTAGAAAACGGGAAAACCATGCTTTAGCTTCTGCATGGGTAGTGGGATAAAATATATTCTTTGCATTATTGTTTTCGGCTAATTGATAAGGGTTTTTAAAATGGGCGGTAACATATTTTTTTGCTTCTTGTACATATTTATTTTCCGACGGGAAAGGATAAGAAGGAATCCGTTCTCCTTTCGGAAATTTTGCGCGATTATCGGTATCGAAGGTCCACTTACCACCAATCGGATTCTTTTCTTCATCGATTAATATGGCTAATTTTTTTCGTTGATGGATATAGTAATCGGTTTGAAAATATTTTTTCTTTTGTTGAAAAAATAAATTGTTTTCTGCTACTGTATTGATAAAATTTGGTGATTCATGCCAAATAATGGAAACGCTATTGGCGGAATTGATAATTCTTTTTTGGAGCCAGTTATCGGTAGGATTTATGATATGAATGCCAGTGTAGTGCTTAACTTGTAAGTGTTTGATGAGGTTTCTGCAATCTGCATTTTTTTCACCGGCATTTACATACAACACATTTTTTTTCTTATTCAGCAACCAATCTTTATAATACTGCATGGAAGCTCTATGTAGTATTAATTTTTGGGGATGAAAATGATATTGATTGAAGTAAAGGGTTTCTTCTACAAGCCAAAACTCATCACATACCGAAAGGAGCGGATTTTTCTCAAATAGTTGATGTGGAAAAATAATAGCAGCCTGCTTTTGCATGCCTCTAGAACAAAAAAGCCTGTCATATTGTTTATCAAAAAAAAAGTATGGAATCTTTAAAAGGAAAAGTGGTATTAATTGCCGGAGCAACGGGCGGTATTGGATCCAAGGCTGCAAAAATGATCAGTGCCAGTGGTGCTATCGTTTTCATTACAGGCCGAAATTCGGAGAAGCTGAATCAGGTAGCTCAGGAATCTGGTATTAGCCCGGATAGGGCTTTTGAGATGGATATTGCCAATGAGGCTTCTGTACAGGCAACCATACAGCATATCAAGGCGCAAACTGCTGTGATCGATATTGTAATCAATGCCACCGGAATTGGCATTATTAAATCTATGGATACGCTTACCAGTAGCGAATTTGAGCAAACTTTACAAACAAATTTGATGGGCAGTTTTTATCTGGTAAAGTCTATATTGCCCACCATGAAAGAGCAAAAAAAGGGGCTTATTATCAATATCCCGGGTGTGCTAGGAAAAGTTCCCATGGCAGGAGCTGCAGCATATAGTGCCAGTAAATATGGACTTGTTGGGATGATGCAGAGTATTCGGGAGGAATTAAAGCGAACTGAGATAAGAATTACGAATTTGTTTATGGGTGGGGTAGATTCTCCCTTTTGGGATACCATCGATTTAAGGGTTCAGCGCGATAAAATGATCATGGCAGAAGAAGCGGCCAAATCGGTTTGGTTTCTTTGTCAGCAACCCCTCAGTGGTGTGGTAAGTGAAATGGTTTTACAGCCCTTTAACCACCAAGCTATTTAGCCACTGGTAAAATAATTCTAACTTTTTTTTGAAAGGTCTTCAAACTTATCTTTCTGCAACCGATATTCGCAGTACGAACAGGCGTTAGTATGAATATTTCCTTCGATAATACAGAAAATGCTTTTGCTTACAAGAGCGATAAAGAGCTTAAGAGTGCTAAATTTCTTTTTAGTACTATGGGTTATCCATGGTTCGTACAAATAGGTAGTCGGTTAACACCTTTTGTAATGAAAACGGGATTGCCTGTGCATGGTATTATTCGCAAAACCATTTTCAAGCAATTTGTTGGGGGAGAAACCTTAGCCGAAACAGCAGCGGTTGGAGAAGTATTAGGTAAATACGGCATCAAAGTAATTTTAGATTATGGAGTGGAAGGCAAAGAAGGGGAGGATAATTTTGATCATGCTACCGACGAATTCATCAGAGTAATTGAATATGCTGCTACGCAAACCAATATTCCCTTTATAAGCGTTAAAATAACCGGATTAGCCCGGTTCAGCTTATTGCAGCGATTGAACGAAGCTCCCAGATTAAGAAGTGGTATTCATGATAATGAAGAAGAAAATGCGGAATGGGATCGGGTAAGAGATCGTATGTATTCAATTTGTGAAGTAGCAGCCGAAAAAGGTATCGGGGTATTGATTGATGCAGAGGAAAGTTGGATTCAAGATCCTATTGATAGGCTTACCATGGAAGTAATGGAGGAATTTAATAAAGAGAAAGTAGTTGTTTATAATACCATACAACTATATCGTCACGACCGACTTCGTTTTTTAGAATTGTCGCATAAAATTGCCAAAGAACAAGGGTTTACATTAGGCGTTAAGTTGGTGCGTGGTGCCTATATGGAAAAAGAGAGAGGTAGAGCAGCTGATCGTGGACAAGCATCGCTTATACAAAAAGATAAAGCGGCCACAGACGCTGATTTCAATGCAGCCGTTCGTTATTGTTTAGATCATATCGATAGCGTAGCGGTGATCATCGCATCACACAATGAGGAGAGTAATTTGCTGGCTGCGAAATTGATCCATGAAAACAACCTCCCGCATGATCATCCCCATATTCATTTCTCCCAGTTATATGGGATGAGTGATAATATCACTTTTAATTTAGCGAAAGAAGGGTTTAGCGTGAGCAAATACTTGCCCTTTGGCCCGATCCGTGATGTAATTCCTTACTTGATGCGCAGAGCCAAGGAAAACAGTAGTGTAAGCGGACAAACAGGCCGGGAGTTGCTACTTATAAAAAAAGAGTTGGAGAGAAGAAAGAGGGCCTAGTAATCAAGAAGTTTTTCACATGAGTTTATAAGCCTGTTAATTAGGCTTTTTTCGTTGTTAATTTGTGTATGCAACAATACCACGATTTACTAAGGCATATACTTCAACAAGGTGTTTCCAAAACCGATAGAACAGGTACCGGTACCATAAGTTGTTTTGGGTATCAGATGCGATTTAATTTGGCCGACGGATTTCCTTTGGTTACTACCAAAAAGTTACACCTTAAGAGCATAATACATGAGTTATTATGGTTTTTAAAGGGTGAAACCAATATCAAGTATCTTACTGATAATGGAGTTAGTATATGGAATGAATGGGCCAACGCAGAAGGAGAACTTGGGCCTGTTTATGGTAAACAATGGCGTAGTTGGGAGGGCGCTAATGGAAAAGTGGTTGATCAGATAAAAGATGTTTTGCACCAACTAAAAAATAACCCCGATAGCAGAAGAATGATTGTAAGCGCCTGGAATGTTGCGGATTTACCGGATATGGCCCTGATGCCCTGCCACACTTTATTCCAATTTTATGTAGCTGATGGCAAGTTGAGTTGTCAGCTTTATCAGCGCAGTGCCGATGTGTTTTTAGGCGTGCCTTTTAATATTGCTTCTTATGCTTTATTAACCCTTATGATGGCACAGGTTTGTGACTTAGCGCCGGGTGATTTTGTACATAGTTTTGGAGATGTACATATTTATAATAATCACTTGGAGCAAGTGCATTTACAATTAAGCAGAGAAGCATATCCACTTCCACATATGAAGTTAAACCCCGCTGTAAAAAATATTTTCGATTTTCGATTTGAAGATTTTCAATTAGAAAATTATCAGTATCATCCTGCTATAAAAGCACCGGTGGCGGTTTAATTTAGAATCTACAATCTTCAATTTTAGATTTGAAATATCAGATTCCAAATTGAAGATTCCAGATTTATATTAATATAAGATATGAAAATTAGCCTCATAGTTGCCGCTTCAACCAATAACGCTATTGGCAAAAACAATCAATTGCTTTGGCATTTACCTAAAGACATGCGTTTTTTTAAAAACACCACATGGGCTATGCCTGTTGTAATGGGAAGAAAAACTTATGAATCTATGGGTGGCAAACCCTTGAATGGCAGGCTAAATATCATTATCACCAGAAATAAATCATTTGAAGCAGCGGGTGTTGTAGTGGTTGATTCGATACAATCAGCTATCGCAACAGCAGAAAAAGAAAATTACAAAGAAGTGTTTGTTATAGGTGGAGGTGAAATTTATAACGAGGTATTATTGATTGCAGACCGATTGTATATTACCCGCGTGCACACAGAAATAGAGGGGGATACTTTTTTCCCGGCTATAGATACAGCCATGTGGAGATTAACCTATCATGAAGCCCATATCGCAGATGCTAAACATGCATACGATTTTACATTCGAAACATGGGAAAAATAGATTATGGATATCATTCCCTTTCTTTATTTATTATTATTGCCCTTACGCTTTAGCCTATTTTCATTTTCTATAGCTAATACAAGAGCCAGGTTATTGCTGGAAAGTATTAATATATTAATTACTATCCATGCAGGCTATCTGATTTACAACATGTGGCAATGGTTTGTTTTTTTAAAGCCCTATGTAACATCGCCATCCTTCATCAATTGGGATTTTGCAGTGAGTATTCCTGTTATTCAAACTGTTGGGGTTTGTTTGTTGCCCTGGCTATTTTTAATACCTTCTTTTCGAAGAAATAGGTATGGTAGCATCTTTGTATATCTGTTTGTAGGATGGTGTTACTATAATAAGATAAATTTTTACTTTTTTTCTTTTTATAAGATAGTGCTTTGTGTAAGTGTTTTTATAACGGTATATGCTTTACGTTGGCTTCTTTACCTGCGTTTAAATAATAACTGATGTTTGCAAAGCTGAGAAGAAATTGGTTGTATTTACGATACTGGCTAAAAGCGAGTAATGGGAAGGGGCACGGTATTCATTCTCCTTTTGTTTTCAAACTGATAACAGATGTTTTAAATGATACAAGAAATTTTTATGCCTTTGAGATGATTGCGAATAGTGTGAAGTTGCGGCTAAACGATAACGCATTGGTGAAAAAAGATCGGCACCTATTTAGCGTAAAGCATCAAATTAAATATGGACAGCTTTTATTTCGGCTTGTTCATTATTTTTCATCCCAGCAGATTCTTGAGATAGGATATTCATTCGGTATCACTACTGCTTATATGGCGGCGGCCAAGGAAACTGCTAATGTGGTAACACTTATGCCTGATACCCGGCATGTATCTCTTGCAAGAGCAGCTTGCGAATCAATGCAACTTAACAATATAAGCTTTGAAGTAGGAAATATAGATGAGATGCTGCAACCGTTATTGCAAAAAATAGAAAAAGTAGATCTATGCTATATCCATAACCGTTTTTCGGAAGATATTTTTATGAACTATTTCGATCAATTGCATCCTTTTCTTCATGAATTTTCTGTATTGGTTATACATCCGATACGTAGGGATGATCAAGCCACAAAGAATTGGCAGGCGATGGTTAAGCGATCAGATATTAACCTAACCATTGATTTATTTGATATTGGATTGATCTTTTTTAGAAAGGGCCGATTTGAAAAGGAGCATTTCACTATTCGATTTTAGATTTTAGAACGCTAATTCATCCGTTTAAAGAAGTTTCTTTATTCAATCAAAAAAAAGATTTACTTTAAAGCATGATTATTGGCATTTTAAAAGAAATAACTGGAGAAAAAAGAGTGGCGATGTTGCCGGATCAGGCAGGTATTTTAGCAAAATCCGGTATTGAAGTTTGGGTGGAAACAGGTGCCGGAATTGCATCGTTTGCTACCGATGAGCAATATCAATCGAAGGGTATTAAGGTTTCAACAAGAGCAGAAATTTTGTTGCAAACCACCATATTATTATCATTCAATCCCTTGCCTGAAGTAGACTATGCTTCCATTCAAAAAAATGCAGTGTTGGTTGGCGTATATCAACCTTTATTTAATGTAACATTGGCTCAACATATTGCCAGCAAAGAACTAAGTTTATTTAGTTTGGATATGATTCCACGCACTACCCGTGCACAATCTATGGATGTTTTGAGTAGTCAGGCTAATATATCAGGGTATAAGGCCGTGTTAAAAGCCGCCGATTTATTGCCTCATTATTTTCCTATGTTTATGACCGCAGCGGGTAGTATTGCGCCAGCTAAAGTATTGATATTAGGAGCGGGCGTGGCAGGCTTACAGGCTATTGCAACTGCTAAAAGATTAGGGGCAGTAGTAGAAGTATCGGATACCAGACCTGCCGTAAAAGAAGAGGTAATGAGTCTGGGAGCTAAGTTTATTGAGGTTGAAGGTGCAGCTGATGCTTCAAAAGCAGGCGGCTATGCCGTAGAACAATCGGAGGAATTTAAACAAAAGCAATTAGCCAGATTAACTGAATCGGTAGCTAAATCGGATGTGATCATTGCTACTGCGCAATTACAAGGTAAGCGGGCGCCGCTATTAATTACAGATGCTATGTTGCAACTTATGAAACCCGGATCGGTAGTAATAGATTTAGCCGCATCAACAGGAGGGAATATTGAAGGCACCATCAATAATGATATGGTGGTAAAACATGGGATTACCATTGTTGGCAATAGTGCTTTGGCAGCAGATATGCCTGCCGATGCCAGTAAAGTATATGGAAAAAATGTTTTTAATTTTTTACAATTGATCATCGATAAAAACAATGCAGTAGCATTGAATTTTGATGATGAGTTAGTAAAAGGTTGTTGTATTACCCATGCGGGTGATATAGTTCATGAACGAATAAAAGAATTGATAAAGTAAATAATATGCAAACTAATTTAGACTGGATATCTGCACATAATGCTATTATTTATATTGTAATACTTATGATTTTTTTAGGTATTGAAGTAATAAGTAGGGTTCCTAGTGTTTTGCATACCCCACTGATGAGTGGCGCCAACGCGATTCATGGAGTTGTAATTATTGGAGCTATTATTGTAATGGGGAGAGCTGAGTCTGATAATTATATAGCCTTAATACTGGGTTTCCTGGCTGTAATATTAGGTACATTGAATGTGGTGGGTGGCTTTGTGGTTACTGATAGAATGTTAGAAATGTTTAAGAAGAAAAAATAATAATGGAAATAAGTTTGCTTTCGATTTTTTATTTAGTGGGTTCGGTAACATTTATTATCGGATTAAAAATGTTATCGCATCCTGAAACAGCGCGAAAGGGCAATTTAATAGCTGCTGTTGGTATGGGGTTGGCTATTTTCGGCACTATATTTTTATATAAGGATGGTGATCAGGGTTTGCATAATTATGCGTGGATATTTG
>JAIEQT010000553.1 GCA_019747455.1 Chitinophagaceae bacterium
AAACCGGGTATAATCATTCTTCGTAGATAATCTGTCACACAATCAAAAACTTAAAAAAAACAGGTTATGAAAATGATTACATTACTATTCTTGTCTGCTTTCGCCTTGAATAGCACTTTCGCACAAAAAAAGGAGAAAACAGTAGAGGTTGGCGGCGCCGCTATGTATCCCTCTAAAAACATTATCCAGAATGCAGTAAATTCTGCTGATCACACTACCCTCGTGGCAGCAGTTAAAGCAGCAGGCTTAGTAGAAACTTTACAGGGAGCAGGACCATTTACAGTATTTGCGCCTACAAATGAAGCGTTCAACAAATTACCGAAAGGTACTGTTGAAACATTAGTTAAGCCAGAGAACAAGGCAACTTTAACTAAAATCCTTACTTATCATGTAATTGCAGGTAGTTTTGATGCGAAAGCTATTGCTAAACTGATCAAAGAAGGTAATGGTACAGCTACTTTAAAAACTGTTTCCGGAGGTACTTTAAAAGCTAGTATGAAAGGAAACAAGTTAATCCTTACCGATGAAAAAGGTGGCATGAGTACAGTTACCATCAAAAATGTTTACCAAAGTAATGGTGTAATTCATGTAATTGATACCGTAGTTCTTCCTTCATAATAATAGCAAATAGCAATTTGAATGGAGCCCCTGACGATACTGTCGGGGGCTTTTTTTATATTTGCCTTGAATGAAAAAAATCATCATCACATTAGATGGCTTTTCATCTTGTGGGAAGAGTACACTAGCCAAGCAATTGGCAAGGGAACTTAACTATGTATTTATAGATAGTGGTGCTATGTATAGAGCTATTACGCTCTATTTTATGCGTAATAGAATCGATTGGAATCAGGATGATGTTGTTCAAGGTGCATTGCAGGATATTTCACTCGATTTTGATTATAATGATGCAACGGGTACTAGTGATATCTTGCTTAATGATGAAAATGTAGAGCTATTGATACGTGATATGTTAGTAAGTGAGCATGTAAGTGAAGTTGCAGCGAATAGATGGGTTCGAGAATTTGCTGTTGACCAACAGCAAAAAATGGGAGAGAAAAAAGGGATCGTGATGGATGGAAGAGACATTGGTACCACTGTTTTTCCGAATGCAGAATTAAAAATATTTGTTACAGCCGATCCTGCCGTAAGGGTAGAAAGACGCTATAAGGAAATGTTTGCCAAGAATCCCAAAATTACCATTGAAGAAGTAAAGGATAATTTAGAGATGCGCGATTATATAGATAGTAATCGCGAGTTCAGTCCGCTCCGTAAAGCTGAAGACGCGGTTATTTTAGATAATACACACCTTACCCGCGAAGAGCAATTGGCATTAGCTTTAAGTTGGGCCAAGGAGCGGATTTACTTAATTCCTGAGTAGGTGCTTACAGTACCGCATTCTGTTGAGCCATCGCTTTAAAATAGTCGGCACTAAGTTTAGGTGTTCTTTTCAATGTTTTATAATCCATATGTACCAAACCAAAACGAGTACCATAGCCCATAGCCCATTCAAAGTTATCAATGAGACTCCAGTAAAAATAGCCTTTTACAGGTACTCCTTCGCTAGTGGCTCGCTGCAGTTCCGTTAAATAACTACGCATATACATGATACGATCGGTATCATGTATACGGTTATCGGGGGTTAAGTCATCGGTACTGCTGTAGCCATTCTCTGTAATATAAATTTCTTTTGCTTTCCATAAATCGTTCACATGGCGCACACCCCAATACAATGTTTCGGGTGCCAACTTTTCCCATGTAGAAGTACTTGTTGGATGTGATTTGGCAAACGGAAAAACTTCATAACCCATTTCGTTAGATGCTGCTTGCACATAACATTCAGGTCCATATATGTTGATACCACAGAAATCGGTGGGTGTGCTCATAATTTTTAATTCTTCTGCTGTAAACTTCGGCGCATCGGCTCCGGCTTTTTTAAGAAAGGCATCGGTATATTTTCCTTCCATAATAGCTGTCATATAACCGGCATTCAATTCCCTCGTTGCACTTTCTGCTGCTTTAATATTTTCGGGCGTTTCAATGAGTGGAACAGCAACTTTAATATTTTCAGCAACACCTACTTTAGTACCTGCTTTTGCTTTTGCCCGAATAGCTTGTACACTTAAACCATGCGCAAGTAACACATTATGGCGAAGTTGGTTTAATGCGGCCGGTGCTAATTTTAAACCAGGCGCATGAATGCCATTGCCATATCCCAATTCAACAAATGTCCACATTTCATTAAGGGTAAAGAAATGGTTCACTCTATCACTTAATTTTTCTGCCATAAAACCGGCATAATCAGCAAAGGCTTTAGCGGTATCTACCGATTGCCAACCTTTATTTTTATCTTCTAAAGCCTGTGGTAAATCCCAATGGAATAATGTACCAAAAGGTTTGATGCCATTGGCTAAGAGTTCATCTACGAGGCGATTATAAAAATCAACCCCTTTTTGATTCGGCGTTTTAGCTCCATCCGGGAAAATCCGCGACCAGGCAATCGAAAAACGATAAGATTGCACATTAAGCGATTTCATGAGTTTGATATCTTCTTTATACTTGTGATAGAAATCACAGGCCACATCACCATTATCGTTATTCAATATTTTGCCGGGCGTGTGTGAGAAGGTATCCCAAACTGTTTTACCTCTACCATCTTCATTTGCCGCCCCTTCTACCTGATAGGAGGCTGTAGCAGTACCCCATAAAAAACCATCCGGGAAAGAAAGCTTATTCTTATTATTACCAACACCTGCAATTTGCTCACTCGCTTTTTTATCATTATTGCAAGAAGAAAATATAAATGGCGCCGCTGATAAGCCCATAGCAGTTAATCCAGCCGTTTTCATAAAATCACGACGGTTATTTTGCTCATTGGTTTTTTTATTTTTCATGGTAGGAAAGGGTTATATGTTTATAGCGTTAATATAGTTATTTTTTTTTAAAAGACTTACTAATTATTTGCCCTCCGAAAGAGGCTAGGAGGGAAGCTAGGGGGCTTGTCTTTTATAAATCTTTGATCTGCTGCGCGGATCAGGTCTACACTTTTAAAAGGAAAAAGATCCACGAAGCGAGTTGAAGAATTCTAGGATTTAGTATTATATTAATCTGACCCAGTATGGGTTGGCGGTATTTGTGATTTTAAAAATTGGATAAAAGTAAAATGTAAGTTTTGTATTTATCTAAACTATAAAAATAGCAAGGCTTTCAGCCCACATAATAAACACAGTAATAATCCAAGATGTCAAAGAGTATTTTATGCATATACTCTCTTTTTTAGATAGGTAAGACTTTGAAATTTGAAAAAAAAGAAAGAAAAATATTGGAATTGTAACTGACATTTCTAACATAATTTGGTTATCACTCAGTGTTGACATTGAGCTATACAGTGTGTACTTACTATGTAGCTTATCCCATAATTCTTTAATGTCTATGAAAATATTATAAAGGCAGAGGCATAAGGAAAGGCTTACAAATAAATTGGAAATTATTTTTTTTAGCTTTAGCAAATTTTTTATATGAAATTTTTTAAAAATTTTATCTCAGTTTGGTTCAAATGAATTTTTAACTTTCTTAACATTTTGTTGCTATCGTAATAAGTAATTTGATAAAGGCCGAATCGAATTTTTCCATTTCCTTGAAAGAAAAAAAGATTTCCATTTGAGTTAGGATCAGCAGTTTCGTCAGGAATACTAATATCAATCACTGCTTTTATATTCGATAAATTAATTTCTAGTTTTGATTTTAAAAGTCCAGCTGCAAATATGTTAAGAACTATCACTTTTGATTCATCAATAATCAATCGCTTTGGATGGAAAAACAATTCAAAAGGTAAGTAGAGTAGGATGCATAGGAGCGTGTAGTCATTTTTTTTACTAAAAATTGTAAGTATTATAAATACTAATAGTAACAATGCAATTATAAAATAAAATAAATCATTTAGCCTGTATGCTCGTGAATATGGCTTTTGCATAAAGTATTTTAATCATAAAATCACAATCTCATTCGAAAGAAATTGACTATATCTTCCTTTCCGATATCTTACCGGTAGCTTTATTCTTTAATATTAATTTTTTAGCTCCATAATGTGTTACTTCTTCCTTCACTAAATAGTGGTCTGTATCGTATTCCACTAAATGGCTTTCTTTAGAGAGGCCAGTTTGTCCGCGCCAAATATCCAATTGTACCGGCTCCCATAATTTTGATTTAGCCGATTTATAGGCGGCATCAAGTATAGCATTTACCACATACCCATCATAGAATGTTTCTTTAGGGGCTACTCCTTTTTCTAAGGCATCAAACATATCCATGAACATATGGTTATAACCTAATTCATTTAATTCATCACCTACAGGAAATAACCAACCACTATTGCTTTCAGCCTTCTCCGCAATATAATCGCCACCCTTGCCGGTGGTGAACATATCAAACCCGGTTCTTAAAAAACTATTGATCCATATGGTTCCTTCGGTACCCATCACTTCATCACGGAGGTCTAGTCCACCGCGGAAGGTCCAACTTACTTCAAATTGTCCGATCGCGCCGTTCTCGTACTTTACCAAACCAATGGCATGGTCTTCTGCATCAATAGGTTTTACTTGGGTATCGGCCCAGCACATCACCTCAATGGGTTTAATATCTTTTCCTATATAGGATCTGGTTATTTCTACACAATGACAGCCTAGATCTAAGATACATCCACCGCCGGCTTGTTCAATATCCCAAAACCATTCGCTATGCGGGCCAGGATGTGTTTCTCTTGATTTAGCCCAAAGTATTCTTCCTAGTGCTCCATTCTTTACAGAGTCTTGTGCTTTAATAAATTTAGGTGTATATACTAGATCTTCTAAATAACCATTGAAGATACCAGCTGCCTCAACTGCTTCTAACATGCGTTTGGCCTCTGCTGCGTTACGACCCAAAGGCTTGGTGGTCATCACCGCTTTTTTATGTTTGCAGCATAGCATTACGGCTGCTTCATGCAAATTATTGGGCAATGCGATGCATACAATATCCACATCGGGCCTGGCAATGGCTTCTTCCATATTTGTAGTGAAGTGATGGCATTGATAATCAGCAGCAAATTTTTTTGCACTTTCTTCCCTGCGCGAATAAATACTTACAATTTTATCTTTGCTACGATATCCTTGAAGTGAATCGGCATAAAATCGGCCTATAAAACCAGAGCCTAACATGGCGATGCGTTGCATAAAATAGTTACGGGTTACGGGTTACGAGATACGGGTTATTTTATTAAGCGTTTGCTGTTTTATTCTCTTTAAAGAATAATAAAAAATAAATGAGTACGCCTGCAGCTATGTAGGCTGGTACCATCCAAATGCTTTGCCAATTGTGAGCAGTATCACTAATTTTTTTGCATTTACGATATAGCCCGAGAAGCCTGTACCTATTACCATGCCAAGGCCATATGTAGCAAAAGTGAACAATCCTTGAGCTGCATTTTTTATTTTTTCACCTGCTTTTTTCTCGGTGTACATATAACCTGTTACGAAGAAGAAATCATAACAAATACCGTGTAAAATTATTCCTGCATATAACATCCAGCTACTGTTTTCAACATTACCATAGGCAAAACAGATATATCTTAATATCCAGGCACTCATGCCGAATAGTAACATATTTTTTACGCCAATTCTATTGAATAAAAATGGAATGGCAAGAATGAAAACAGCTTCTGAAACTTGTCCGAGTGTCATTTTACTTGCGGCATTCGGGAAATTGATTTCATTCAGGAAGGGATTCGCGAAGCCATAGTAAAATGAAAGGGGTATACAAACTAAAATAGCTGCAATAAAAAATATCAGATAATGTTTGTCTTTGAACAATACAAATGCTTCGGTTCCCAATGCGGAAGAAGCGTCGGCTGATTTTCCTTTAGGAGGTGTATTCGGTAAAACAAAACTAAATAAACCTAAACCTGCTGAAACAGCAGCGGCCATATAAAATGTATTTGATGATTTTTCGATGCCTAGTTGTCCGATCATTACCCCTGCTACGATCCATCCAATGGTTCCAAATACACGAATCCAGGGGAATTGTTTTCCGGGATCTGTCATTTGAGAAAATGCCACACTGTTACTCAATGCTATAGTTGGCATATAAAGTAATGAGTACGCTAAAATGATCCAGTAAAAAGTATTACTATTTTCAATTTTTGTAGCTAGCAATAATAATGCTGCACCTAGTAGATGTAAGACCCCCATAATTTTTTGTGCAGCAAAAAAACGATCGGCAATCAATCCTACAAAAAAGGGAGAAATCATGGTAGCGATAGCCAGTGCACCATAGGTGGCACCAATTTGCACATCAGTGGCTTGTAAGGGAGATTGACCCATATAGGTACCCATGGTAACATACCAGGCACTCCATATAAAATACTGTAAAAACATCATGACGCAGAGAGATACGCCAGTTGAACTTTTCATATGCAATTGTTTAGACCCCCAATTTAATAAAAGGAACTGAACTATACGCTTTACTGCTTAAAAAAGATAAATTAACCTAACGCTTGTAGAATGTCTGATAAAATATCATCCTTATCTTCTAGTCCTACACTAATACGAATCAGGCCTGGTGTAATACCTACTGCCTGACGTTCTTCTTCGGTTAGTTTAGCATGTGTAGTGCTAGCAGGGTGTGAAGCAATGCTTCTGGTATCTCCTAAACTCGCGATTAGAGAAAGCATTTTTAAGTTATTTAAAAACTGTCTTCCTGCTTCCAGTCCACCTTTCAATTCAAAGCACAAAATACCGCCACCATTTTTCATTTGTTGCCTGGCAATGTTATGGTGTGGATGTGAGGGAAGAAATGGATAACGCAAAGACGCAAAGGCGCTATGGTTTTGTAATTGTTCTGATAAATAAAGCGCGTTTCCTGCATGCCGCTCCATGCGTACATCCAGTGTTTCTAAACTTTTGCTTAATACCCATGCATTAAAAGGGGAAAGAGCTGGGCCAGTGCTTCTGCAGAATAAATAAATATCTTTTATAAGGGATGCTTTACCCACTATAACGCCGCCTAGTACACGGCCTTGTCCGTCGAGCCACTTGGTTGCTGAATGTATTACCAGATCGGCGCCAAAATCAATAGGGCGTTGACTTACAGGTGTAGCGAAACAATTGTCTACGTTAAAAATAATATTATGTTTTTTGCAAAGCATGCCAATCATGGCAAGATCAAGCACTTCTAAACCAGGATTGGTAGGCGTTTCGATATATACCATTTTTGTATTTGGCTGAATCGCCGCTTCCCATTCTTCTTGAGTAGCAGTGGCAGGTATATATGAATAATTGATTCCGTATTTTGGTAAAAACTTGCTAATAACGGTATGTGTGCTACCGAATATGGCATTGCACGATAACAGATGGTCGCCCTGTTTTAACAATGCCATAAAAGAACCAAATACGGCACTCATACCGGAAGCAGTTGCATAGCCAGCTTCTGCACCTTCAAGTGCTACCATTTTATCAATGAATTCTTGTACGCTGGGGTTACTGAACCTGCTATAAATATTATCATCTGTTTCATCAGCAAATGCGGCACGCATATCTTCTGCATTGTCAAAACAAAAACTACTGGTAAGGAATAGCGGTGTTGAATGCTCCATTTCGTTGGTACGATCTGTTTGAATGCGTATGGCTTTGGTAGACGGTTTCATCCAAAAAATTTCAACAAATGTAAGCGTGTATAGGGTAATTTTGTGATGAAATACAGGAAGCATGCAAGTTTACAGATACGAAGGGGTTTTTGCATTGGAGAATGGAGCACGCTTAAGCGGTGTAGAGATCGCTTACCATAGTTACGGAAAATTAAATGCGTCAAAAGATAATGTGATCTGGATTTGTCATGCTTTAACAGCTAATGCAGACGCCGCCGATTGGTGGAAGGGTTTGGTGGGTGAAGGATATATAATTGATCCGGCTAAATATTTTATTGTTTGTGCCAATATCATTGGCTCTTGTTATGGCTCTACGGGTCCGCTCAGTAATGATCCCAAAACCGAT
The DNA here is from genome assembly GCA_019747455.1 of Chitinophagaceae bacterium. GTDB lineage: Bacteria > Bacteroidota > Bacteroidia > Chitinophagales > Chitinophagaceae > Sediminibacterium. The sequence continues at coordinate 8,022 of JAIEQT010000553.1, forward strand.
AAGCCTTATTATGCTTCTTTTCCGCAAGTTACCATTCGTGATATGGTTACAGCGCATATTTTATTGCGTCGTCATTTGGGTATCGATGCTATTTCTTTATTGATGGGGGGAAGTATGGGTGGTTATCAGGTATTAGAGTGGGCAGTGATGGAGCCAACGATAATAAAGAAAATGTTTTTGATTGCCACTTCTCCATCGGAGAGTGCCTGGGGTGTAGCGGTACATACGGCTCAGCGCTTGGCTATCGAAGCAGATAGTAGTTGGGAAGAACCAAGAGCCGATGCGGGTGCAAAAGGGTTAAAGGCGGCACGTGCTATTGGGATGTTAACGTATCGGAATTATACCACTTTTCAGGAAAAACAAACCGATCCCGATCCGGAGAAAATAGACAATTTTAAAGCATCTTCCTACTTGAATTATCAGGGAGATAAGTTAGTAAAGCGCTTTAATGCGTATAGCTATTGGTTACTTACCAAGGCTATGGATAGTCACCACTTGGCAAGAGGGAGGGGTGGCGATTTGATTACTGTATTACAAAACATTCAACAGCCCACCTTGATTATTGGGATTAATAGTGATATACTTTGTCCGCTCGATGAGCAACGTTTTATGGCGGAGCATATGCCGGATGCCGATTTATATGCGATCGATTCTACGTATGGACATGATGGGTTTATCATTGAAACGCAGCAGATTACGGAGATTTTAAAAGGGTTTATTTAGCGACTTTTTTTACTCCGGATGATAAATCCGCTTCGCTGTTTTGTACACTTCCGCTTTAT
>JAIEQT010000477.1 GCA_019747455.1 Chitinophagaceae bacterium
AGTCTCAGAACTACGCAGCACTATGCAAAAGTTTTAGATAAACGTGTTAGCGATGATATGGCAAATTTAAAGCAGAAATTTATCTCCCAACCTTTTGCGAAAAGTTCTTAAAAAAGAAAAGCAGTTGAAATAAAAGCCCTTATTACAAAGGGCTTTACTGTTTTCATACCATTATCATTCAGTACAATAATTATAATAAAATAATTTCAAATCACAGTGTTTAATTCCCGAATCACACACTATACTTCTTGATTCTGATAGTTCCTATCTATACTTTAGCAGTCGCTTCCTAAATTTTTTGGTATGGATAATTACACTACTAAACAAAAGATTAAATCAATTTATCGTATGCTATTAGAACTAATTAATGGCAACTTAAGTCATCGCATATCTTTAATCGGCGATGATAAACAATTTAACGAAATCGCAACTATGCTCAATGACGTAGCTGAAAAAATACAAAACGCCGAATATTTAAATCCTTATATCAATCATCAAAAATTAAAAACACCAGGCATAGATCATGCTACATCTTTAATCCAAAAAGTTCAGGAATACATTTTAGACCATCTGGAAGCACCACTTCCATCAACTAAGGAATTATCCGAAATGTTCGACACCAATGAATTTACACTAAAAGAGTATTTCAGGAATCTTCTTAAAACAAGTGTTTATCAGTTCTATAACGACGAAAGATTAAAAAAAGCCCATAACTTAATTCAACAAACAACTCTTCCGCTGAAACAAATTTCATTTTTGTGTGGTTTTAGTAACTACACAAACTTTTTCAAGGCATTTAAGAAAAAATACAATTATTCACCTGGCGAAGTGAAACGCATTAAGGGATAATCTTAAAATAAAATTTTAACTGGTGCATAACGATATTCCCAAATAGCAATCTGTTACTAATTTCATTTTCAGAATTTTACAATACTAAATTTTAAAAATGAAAACTTCCTGTCTTAAAAAATACGTCGTTGAAATCATAAGCTTCTTGTTTCTGATCCTATTCACTTATGCCGCATTTAGCAAGCTCGCCAGTTATGAAAGCTTTACAATTCAACTCGGACAGTCTCCATTGCTTAGTGCGTTCGCAGGATGGGTTGCATGGTTTATTCCGGCTTTGGAAATAGTCATAGCGCTTCTTTTAATGTTCAGCAGAACCCGGTTTTTCGCTCTAACCGCTTCTTTTACCTTAATGACGATGTTCACGGCTTACATATTCATAATATTAAATTACAGCGAATTCGTTCCATGTTCATGTGGTGGAATACTTGAAAAAATGACATGGCAGCAGCATATATACTTTAATATTGTTTTTTGCTTTCTTGCGGCGGTAGCAATCATATTATCCTTAGAAAAACTTCCGATGCAGACCAATGTTTGGAAAATCAAATATAAATTGATCCTGTTATTTATATCCACGCTTTTTGCAGTAGGCATAGTCATTGTTCTTTTTATAAAATCAGAGCAGATCATCCATCAGGAAAACAACTTTGTCCGCAGATATCCACCATACCTGTACAATAAAGCCGGTCAAATCGATTTAAAATACGGAGGATTCTATTTCGCAGGCGTTGTAAACGATACAATTTATCTGGGGAATTTTGCCGCTCCATTAACGGTTTTGGCTATAAGCAGTAATTTGAAATTTACAAAGCAGTACAAAATACAGATTGATAATTATAGCCTGCCCTTCAATGGTGCACTGGTTCGTGTTCAGCCACCTTACTTTTTCCTAACTGATGGTACAATCCCATGTATATTTAGAGGAAATACTAATACTTGGACTGCAAAGCAGTTAAAGGGTAACAAGACTTATTTTTCTGTATTCGAACCTATTGATTCTATTACCGCTGCGATAAGAACGAGAAAGCCAAAAACAAAAGAAAGCGTACTTGCTAAACTCATATTCTCAGAAAAGAATAATCAGCTCATTGCTAATGATAAATTGCTACAGAAACAGATTGATGGCGTTTTCGACTGTGATGGTATGTTGCGGTATAATCCCGGCACTAAGACTTTTGTTTACACCTATTTCTATCGAAATGAATTCATTGTTACCGACGGGAACCTGAATATTTCTTATCGGGGAAATACAATCGATACTACTAAGGTTGCTAAACTAAAGATAGCATCCTTAGCGAACGGCGCAAGGAAACTGGCAGCACCACCTTTAATGGTAAATAAATTAAGTACAGTTTCTGGTAATCAGCTTTTTGTAAATTCCAAATTGCGGGGTCGTTACGAATCATCAAAACTCTGGAAACAGTCCTCAGTAATTGATGTATATAACCTCAACACTAAGACATATGATTACAGTTTCTATGTACATAATCTCGATAAAGTAAAACCGCAGGCCATGTTCGCCTACAAGAACTTTGTTTACTTCATTTTTGACAACGAACTGGTAGCCTATAAGTATGATGGCACAGTAAGACAATAATATTTTAAACCAGGAATTAGATCGAACACCTGTAGAAAAAAGTAGATCAAAAAATAAATTTAAATTTTTAATATCATGAAAAAAGCAAAAATGTTTTTATCAGTAGCATTGTTTAGTGCTGTGGCGTTCGGTGCATTTGCAAACGCTTCAAAAGCAAAAACCGTTTCAACAGTGCCAGGGTACATCAAACAAGGTTTGAGCTGTGTGTACAAAAATGATTGTTCCAATGTACCCAGCATGGTACTTTGTACAGACAACAACGGAGCACAGATTTTTGACAGAACTGACGCAACCCATTGTGCAGTAGATTTGTGGAAATTGTAACACTAGAAGCACACCGTTGTTAAAAAAAGCAGTTCCCAATTAATCAGGAACTGCTTTTTATATGAAATCAATTTACTTCTTTCTTCATCCATTCCGCAGGTGCTGTTCCTTTTAAATAATACGAAAGCCACTCCTCATATTTATGCGTAAAATCCGCCTGCTGCTTTGCTACCGTTAAGACGTGCCGGTTTTCCGGATAAATCAGCATAATTTCCTTTTTACCAAGGCGGCGCAACGCATTATAGAGCTGCACACTTTGAAAATAATGCACATGCCGGTCTGCTTCTCCTGTCCAAATCAACATCGGCGCTGTTATTTTATCGGCAAACATAATAGGGGAATTTTTAAGGTAGGCATCCTTATTTTCATAAAAAGAGGTACTCATACGCGACTGGTAATCTTCAAAACGCCACGCTTCTGTCTTTCCCGAGTTCCAGCCCAGAGAATTATACCACATTACTGCATCAGTTATACTGGCACCAACAATCACCGTTGCAAAAATAGTAGTTTGTGTTGCAATAAAGGATGCTTCATAACCACCAAAAGAATGTCCATGAAGAGCTATCCTGTCAGTCTGTATCATTCCCATGTTGATGACTGCTTTAGTAGCTGAGACTACGCAATCTGTAGCATATAATCCCACATTGTCCATTTCATACTCAATATCCGGCTCTAAAACGAAATATCCCTGAGACGTAAGGTTCGTTATATTTATTCCACCACCATTGTATAAAGTCGGATTAATGTAGTCATGGATATACTGACTCCGCTTTTCATAAATATAAACCACCATCGGGTATTTTTTCAACTCGTCATAGTTGGCAGGATAATGCAAAACGGCCTGCAGTAACTGATTTTTTGAATTGCGATAATCAATCGGTCTGGCTTTACTCCAATAATAATTAGATTGCTGGGTATTTGTTTTTGCTACGGTCTTAAGGGCACCCGCTTTACCGATACATACAACGGAAGGTGATTCATCAAAATCCTGCACCCTGCAATAAAAATTGCTACTTTCTTTGGTAAAGCCAAATTGATTAATGAGTTTGTCCGCAAAGATAACAGGCTCCTCTCTTCCGTTCCAGCGATAGTAACCCATCTGCTTTGTTACTTTCGATTTTGCCTTTAAGTAAAGGACTTTCGTTAAATCAATTAGCGGACTTACATACCCGTCAAAATTCGAAATTCTCTCAGTCACGCCCAATCCATAAGCAAGCCTGAATTCAATCTGCTTTTCCCTTCCCATAGTGAGCCTTTTACACTTCATTCCATTCAGATCTACCAACCACAAATCAAATTCATCGTAAAGTAGTACTTGTTGGTCATTTGCAGTCCATCCCGCCACACCATAAGCAGGCTTCTGCCCGGAATAATCATAAGCATCATTTATTACACTAAAGGGTAGCTGCTTAGTCATATTGAAATGCCGGCCCGTAGAAATTTCATATGCCCACCAATCATTGTCCCTTCTGTAAGCAATGTATTTTCCACCTGCTGACGGAATGATTTCAGTCATATCGCAAACGTGGTTTTCCAAAAATATCTTTTTCCCGCCTTTCTCAATATCCGAAATGTACCAATCGGTTTTACTCAGCATCGTAAACTGTGGCCTTTTACCCGCCGGATTGTAGGATAGGGCAAAACGCATATCTCCGTTCAATAGTACTTTAGGCTGGTGGCTGTCTGTTAATGGTCTAAATTTTCCCGAATCGGGAAACCATACTACACATTTCGGAGTCTTCTCAAAGCTTCCTTCAACTTCAACCTGCCTGTAAGTCCGCGGCGCACTGCCATTCCAAACCTGTACAATCGGATTGTCAAAGTTATCCTCTCCTTCATCGGTCATATAAAAGAAAACCCGCTTCCCATCAACAGCAATAGAAAAACGATTCCAAAACAAATCAGTTAGGGTACTTTGCTTTTTAATTTCAGCATAGTTATTCGCATCAAATGAAAAATAGTTACCTTCCTTTAAGCGATACAGATTTAGGTTTCTGCCGTTTCTGATATCACTATCATCAGGATATCTTTTTACAAACGAAAAAGCATTCCCTTTTGCATCCCAAAGTACACTTTCAAAAGTACAGCCCGCCTCGTTGGCAAGCATTTTAAAATGTTCGTTAATACCGTCCAAAGGGCAATAATGCAATGACCCCTTTTCTTTAGCAATAGTATAGACCATTGCTGTACCTCCGTTGTTAAGATAGAAACCGGTAACACTTTCAATAACATCAGTAGCACTTCCGTCAGGTTTTCCAATGTTTAATTGCTGTTTCGCATTTAAAGTTACCAACACCCTGCCGTCATTCGAAAAAGCATATTGAACGACATCCGGTAGTTCTCTCTGTCTATTAGTTCGCAGGTCAGCCAACAGCAATTTCTTTTCGGGCAGCAAACAGGCAAACCAATTGTCCTTAGCAAACCTTCCGTCTCTTCCTTTAGGGAAAGTAAAAGTTTTGGTTGCCGTACTGTTTCGCACAAATAAGGTATCAAGTCCATTTTCGTAGGAGTTGGTATAACTAACCCAATCTCCCTTTGCCGATACCGTATTTATCTGAAGCGTTCCCCACAAGTGGTAATCAGCTTCCGTAAGGTTCTTTTTGTGTGAAACCTGCCCCATTACGGAGCAGGAAACAAACACAAAAAAAATAATGAAAACTACTTTACTTTTAATAGCCGGCATTTTGAGGAAGCAAATTTGGGTTAATAAGTAATTCCGATTGCGGTACCGGCCACAAGCCATCCGTAGTATTCCATCCCGGCTTAACAGGAGTTAAAACAGCATCTAATTTCCCGTTCCGCTGCAAATCAAAAAAGCGGTGGCCTTGTTCCGTGAACAGCTCAAATCTTCGCTCCTGTAATATGGCATCCAGAATTTCAGTGCCGGTTACAGCCGCAGTATCACCAAGTCCTGCCGAACTGCGGATAAAGTTCAGGTCTTGTTTCGCATTGATAAAATCTCCCTGCTGTGCCCGTGCTTCAGCTCTAATCAGGTATTGTTCAGCAAGTCTTAAAACTATCGAGTATTCCGTCGAAGCCGTTGTGCCACCACCTTGCTTATATTTGTAGGCATGGTACCAGGTAGTTGTTCCATTGGTTATGGTCCGGGTCCATTTCACTTTTCTTTGGTCGCCTGGCTCAAACGCATTATATAAGGTAGGGCTCAAAGAAACCGTCGGTGGCGGTCCTGCATTAAAAATGAACAAGGCACCCTCCTGTGTATTGGCGAATCCCCCACCAGCCGCAAACTGCCAAATGGTAGTTTTACATCCCTTCAGGAAAACTTTGTTCAAATCGGGTTCCCAAACATAGGTTGCCGTTTCATTGATAACAGCCGAAGCCGCATTGCTTGCTTCAGCCCACTGGCCATTATAGAGGTATAATCTCGCTAATAAAGCTTTCACTGCAAATACGTTTGGTCTAACGCGATTGTCGCCAACATAAGCAGGAGTCAGCAGGGTTTCAGCTTGCAGTAAATCTGTAATACATTGCAAATAGACCTGGTCTTTAGGTAGTCGGTGAACAACGCTGTTTTGTAAATAGTCGGTCGTTGTAATATACGGGCAGCTCCCAAAAGCACCTGCAAGGTAGGAATGCAGCAAAGCGCGCACAAACAAAGCTTCACCTGTTAATTGGTTTTTCTGTGCGGTACTAAGTCCTGTCGAGGCACTAACTCCTGCAATAACAGCATTTGCAGCATAGATATGATTATAGGTCGTGCCCCACATATCCTGCACTGGTGTATTAGCCGCATTTAGGGCATTGTTATAAAAGGGTTCTGCAGTAGTAACTCCTGTCTGAAAGCATTGCAGTTCATCAGTATACTGCCCCATGAGGTTCGACAGTGCCAATGATCTTCCGCTCAAAATTCCGCTGTCACGCATCTTGGCATAAATGTCTTTCATGGCAGCGGTTGCAGTAGTATTATCAGCAAAAACCGTTACACCGGTAAGTTGCGAATTTGGTGGTGGCAAATCTACGAATGAATCGCAGGAAACCCCCAAAAATAGAATCAGGGACAATAGTACAGGTGCCATCAATTTACTAAATATAGATTGTGTGTTTTTCATAATAATCGTTTTAAAATTTTAATTCAGCTCCAAAACTTAGTACTCGAAGTGGCGGTAGATAGTTGAAACTTCTAAACTCAGGATCGCCATCTTTATAGGGCGTAATTAGTAGCAGGTTTTGTCCCTGCACATTCAGCCTGCATTCTAAACCCTTCAAATGGGTTGGAATAGTATAGGTAAGAGAAATATTTTTTAATCGGATATAAGAGGCATCGCTAACCGCAGCATCACTAGCATTATAACGTTGGTACGCATTCGTTGCTGCACTGTTTAATCCGTTAGTATAAAGCTGTGTTGTCGATAGATCTCCGGCTTGCTGCCAGGCACCCAAAACCGACGTTGGCTGGTTTGCAAATGCGCCCGGAACAGGAAATTGCGAAGCCGCATTCCAATTCAATTGCTTAACAAACTGGATCAGAAACTCAAGCTGAAACCGTTTATAGCGCAATTGGTTTTGCAAACCTCCGTAAAATTCCGGGCTAAAATCCTTCACCGTCTGGGCATCGTCGGCAAATGATAATAGCCCATCCCCATTCACATCTTCAAACTGGTATACGCCCGTCGTAGGGTCAACACCGGTAAAATGGTAGAGCTTTTGAATATTTATCGACTCCCCTATCACATATTGGTTTCGGTAGGTGCTGGTAGCAAGTCCCGGAAATGCAATCAATTTATTTTTAGGCAATGTTAGGTTGAAATTGGTGGTCCAGCCAAAAAAATCACCTTGAACGTTTATGGTTCGCAAGGTCAATTCCAGTCCAGTGTTTTGAACAGTCGCGGCAAGGTTAGACTGCAAAGAGGTAAATCCGGTTGTTGCCGGCAATGGCATTCCAATAAGTTGGTTTGACGAACGGTTGCGATAATAGCTTCCGGTAAAAAATATACGGTCTTTAAAGAACCCAAGTTCAACCGCCGCTTCAATTTTACGGTTGCTTTCCCAACTAAAGTTAGGATTAAACAAACGAATGGGTGCCAATCCAACAGTTCCGTCATATACACCAGTCGATGATTGATAAGTATCCAGATATTGGTAATCGCCAATTTGGTCGTTTCCTGTAATACCATAACTGGCGCGCAGCTTTCCAAAACTCAAAAACTTTGCACGTTCAGCTACAGCTTTCTCTTCCGAAAACAGCCACGCCGCACCAACGGCACCAAAATTCGCAAACTGTTTTCCCGGGCCAAAACGGCTCGACCCGTCACGACGGCCGGTTAGGTTGACTATGTATTTGTCCTTCCATGAAAAATTCACCCGTCCAAATAAGGCTTGGTAACGGTAAATAGTTTCATCATCAAAATACGTCTGGCTCATACTAGCCGAAGCGAGGTTATAAAGTAAGCTGTTACTGGTAAACCCCGAACCATATTGTACAAGGCGGTTGCTTACTTGGTTTTGAAAAGTACCTCCTACCAATACATCAATCTTTCCTTGGCTTACTTTACGTTGCCACTGCAGTTGTGGCTCAATAATCCAGGATTCCCTTCTTGATGTCGTCAGGAAAATAGCCGAATATTCGGCACCGGCTTCATAAACAGGGTCATAAATGGTCGATGGGTCAGTTCGTGTTTCATGATGGTATAAATTCGTAAACCCTACATTCGCCTTGGCAGTAAATCCATACGGAAGTTTATACGACAAGGTACTATTGGCAACCAGGCTGTTGGTTTTATAAAGTGCTTCAGCGTTCAAAGCAGCTAAAGGATTTTCCCATGTACTGTTTTCCCAATTCAGGTTCCCATTGGCATCATAAAGCGCCGGTGCGTTTGGCGCAAGGTTTCTTGATATGCGGGTCAAATCCCTTGCTGGCTGGTCGTTATCCTGAATGTCATAGCTTCCGGAAAAAGTTATTTTAAATAGTTTATCCTCACTTTCATGGTCTAAATTAACATGCGCGCCTTTTTTCTTGTATACAAAATCTCCGGGAAAAACACTGGTCTGGCTAAACGAATTGCAACTGACTAAAAAGTGAGTCTG
>JAIEQT010000193.1 GCA_019747455.1 Chitinophagaceae bacterium
ATCAGAACGTCTAAACGTTATATAAAATTTTTCTTTTCAAGTGAACTGATGAATTTGTTGAACATCATTAAGATTTAATATTGTTTCCCCTATATCTATAGCCAAGCGATAGAGGTCTAAGTTTTCTTCAAGGATTCCTCCGTTCTGACGATCTGACGATTGACGTTCTGATTCCCCCTTGCGGGATCAGGACGTTAGAAAGTTTAGGAGATAAGTTTTCGTACATGCTTATACCACTCTGATGAAAGAATAGGCATTAACTTATTCGTATTTGGCTCTACTATCTTCAACTTTGTATCAATGCTAATCCTTTAATAAAATATATTTTTCTCAGAAAATTTCAATGCCTTCTCTTTTTACTGCATCAAAAATGATTGGTTCCATATACTTTTTACGCACCAATTCAACTTTAGAAATACTCAATAACTCCTTAAAATATTTTTCCATATTACTCAAACGGGCAAGTGTCATATTCCCTCCCTCCGTTAACTCATACATTAAATCAATATCGCTTACTTCATTCGCTAACCCCTTTGCATAACTCCCATATAAAACCATTTTAGCTATACCAAAACGTTCTAATAAAAATTCCTTCTGAGAAGCAATAAGAGATATTATTTCAGCGGTTTTTTTCATACTTTAAATCGTCAGGTCGTCGGAACGTCGGGTCGTCAGAACGGAGGAAGGTCAATCATCGGATCGTCGGATCGTCAGAACGGAGGAAGGTCAATCGTCGGAGCGTTCCCGCAGGGCGGGATCAGAACGTCGGATCGTCAGAACGTCAGATCGGAGCATCGGTTCGTAGGAGCGTTTAAACGTTATATAAAATTTTTCTTTTCAGGTGAACTGATGAATTTGTTGAGCATCATTAAGATTTGATATTGTTTTTCCTATATCTATAGACCAGCGATAGAGGTCTAAGTTTTCTTCAAGGATTCCTCCGCTCTGACGACCCGACGATCCGACGATTGACGTTCTGACGACCCGACGTTCCTACGACTACTGCGTAAGATTCCGAATGGTGAGTAATAAAGTTACCAGGGTTCCTAACCCCGTTGTGAGGGCTACTATTTCTCCGGTACTCATACCCTTACGCTCTGTTCTTACCGGCACATATACTTCAGACCCGGGTTTTATTTTTGGATAACTACGTACAAATAAGAAGCTCTTTGTGGCCCTTACCTCTCCATTGGGGTACACTACATAGGCCCGCTTTTTTTGTCCGCCGGGTATTACACCACCCGACTCTCTAATTACCTTTCGTAATCCTAAACCATCCCGGTATACCACTTTCTTCGGGAAATACACTCCACTAAATGTTTGTACCGTTTCTACTTTCTTAGGCACTTTTAAAATATCACCATCCTGTAATAAGATATCGAACAGAGATTCTTTTTCTGTCAACACTTCATTCAACCGGATACCTACAATTTTCATGTCATCTTTCAAGGTACTATCAGCAGCCTTGGCTTTCACCGTATCGGTAAAACTACTTTTTAAGGTAGCCAACTTATTCTTTAAGATAATGGTATCATTCGCAGTAAGGTCCTCAAAAGTTTTACGCAATAAGAAGGCACCTTCAGGATAAGCCCCTTGCTTTAAGCCTCCGGCTCTTTTTACCAGATCGCTCAAGCGCTCCTGGTTACTCGCAATAGCATATTTACCGGGATACAATATTTCGCCCTCTATAGATACACTAACCTGCTCTTTGTAGCCGGGGGCCTTACGTACAGATATAATATCGAAGGGCTCTAAAGATGTGTTTAGGGATTGCTGATTGTCGGCTTTCGATAAATCTACACTGAGAATGATAGCATAACGCTGTGTTTCAGCAGCACTGCTGGTATCTCTTACCCTGCGAGCCACTTCTACTAATTTTTGGGTGGCGCCATCTTTATACCCCCCCGCCATTAAAATGGCGTCTTGTACTTGCATACCTTTGGCATATACAAAACTGTCAGGACGGTTTACCTCCCCTCTTACTTTTACTTTAAATAACTCTTTAATTTCTTGATAAGGATATACATGTACAGAATCTTCTCTTTGTAAATTCAAGTTGAACTTCCCATTAAATACATCGGTAATATTAAACCCCACCATTTCGGGCGTATAATCGGCCCCTAACCGCCTTAGCACAGCTCTTTCTTTATACGCTTCTTCTTTAGGCTTAGCAATAGCTAATAAATCTTTTAGTGTAGGGGTATTATTCAAAGCATACTGGCCCTGATAAAAAACAGCACCCGTAATAGATACCCTGTTTTTGAAGATATTGGCTACACTATCTACATATAATTTATCACCGGTTTGTGGTACAAAGCTTGCAGCTTGCAACATGGGAACGGTGAACACTTCTTTTTCCTGTTTACCAAAACGAGATACCCGTATAAATTCTCTGTTGGCACTATCGGCTAGTCCACCGGCATACTGCAACACATCTTGCAATTTATCATTCGCGCCTAACTCATATACCGCCTTTCTTTTTACAGCGCCACGCAATTCTACCCTTGCTGTATAAGGTGCTACACGAATAACGTCTTCATCTTGCAATAATTTATTATTACTCAAATCGCCATGTAATAAATATTGATACAGATCGAATGTAGCAATGGTTTTACCGCCTCTGATCAATTCAATATTTCTATATGAACCAATAACTGTTGGTCCTCCCGCTGCATACAGGGCATTCGCAATAGTAGATAGTGAGGAAAGGGAATAAGAACCCGGGCGTGTAATTTCTCCGATAATATTTACTTGAATACTTCTGATATCACCTATGCTCAATTGTAAGTTGGTATTGCCAGCTTTTAAGCCGGGATAAATTTTAGCCAGCGTATTGGTTAATTTGGTTCTCGCTTCTTCTACCGTTAATCCGGACAATTTAATGGGTCCGATATTGGGATACCGGATAACGCCCTCTGCATTTACTTTTAAACTTTGTTTTTTATCTGAGTACCCAAAAATATCAATCGTAAGTTCATCCCCTGTTCCGATAACATAGTTTTTAGGGGTCGGGATATTGATATTGGGTTCGAAGCTGAGATTCTCTTTGGTAAAAATATCAGAGCCATAAATGATGAGTCCGTTAATATAATCAGGCTCTTGTTTAGGAAGTATATAGGGAACAGATTTCCTCTTTCCTTTTTCCGGACTTCCTGACTTCTGGACTTCCGGACTGCCTGAAAGCCCCTGCATCCTAGCCCTCAACTTGGCAATATCGGCATCACTTAGGCCTTTTTCTTTGGCTTTAGCTACCAATTCGGTTTCCGATAAGCCATTTAGCCCGGCTTGCTGCATATATTGCATTAATTGCTGATCGGAAAGTTGATCGATACTAATACCGGCAGGTAATTGTGCCATTGCTTGAATACACACAATAACACTAACCGCTAAAATAAAGGAAAACTTTTTTAATAAAACCATATTGGATAGTTTACAAGGCTTCGCCAACCTCAGTCACAAATATTGCACGAGGCTATGAAAATTTATGTATTTCGGTATTAAAAATACCAACTAAAGGGCTAATAACCAAAGAAATACATTGCAAAGCGGAAACCTGGGGGAGGTGGTTTCTAATTGTGTGCAAATATATAGCCCCATGCTATGCTACCCAAGTTTAGTTTTAATTAATTTACGATTATTTGGATGCATTAATGATCGCAAAAACCAATGTTGAAATTCCAATAATAGATGAGCTAATACCTAATATTTCGGTGGTAGATAACCCTTTCTTTTTCTTTCTTTCGGGTACATAAATTTCTGCCCCGGCAACTAATTTGGGATAGTTTCGAAAAAACAAGGTTTTACCAACAGTTTGTACTTTACCATTGGGGTACAATACATAAGCCCCCTTCTTTAACGCCAATTCAGAAAAACCACCGGCTTCTCGAATGGCCTGTTTAAATCGCAAATTTTCATTAAAACTCATTTTCTTCTCAAAACGTACCGCGCCAAAAACGGAAACCGTAGTATAGGGTTTTGGCACTTCAATTATATCACCGTCTTCTAACAATAAGTCGGCCTCTGTATTAGGGTTCGCGAGTATATTTTCTAAATTAAACGACACCACTTGCTTGCCTGGATCGAGTGTTCTTACCAATTTTTGCTCTGCCAACGAATCGGCTACTTGATTAAACACCAATTGCTTTTTAATTCCCTTAATTTCAATACCCATGGTACTAGGGAAGGTATTTCTTAGCAAAGAAGCCCCTGCTGCATTACCACTAGCCACCATGCCACCCGCTCTTTTTAACAAATCGCTTACCCTATCTTTCTTGCTATTTAACTGGTAAACACCCGGGAACAATACTTCGCCCCTGATAGTAACCGAACCGGCATTTTTGTTACGAGGCAAGTTTTTTACATTCACAACATCAAAGGGTTCTAATGCAATAGCCAAAGAGCCGGGTTTTAGACTTAAACTATCCTTTAACGTAAACTTATAAATACTATTATAAATAACGGTATCGGCAAGGGTTTTATCTTTCCGTAACCTCCGTAGTACTTCAATTTCTTCTAAAGAAGCTTTGTCGGTTAATCCACCACCTAATAAAATAATATCTTCTAGTAACATACCGGGTGTAAAAGCGAAAGAACCCGGACTATTTACTTCTCCAGTTAACTTTATGGTAGCGGCTTCTTCTAACCCTGCTTTATAAAACACCTGTAATGAATCGTTATTGAGTAATACCAATTGCTTTTTCCCTGCTAATATATCTTGTAAGTTTAGAGCTTCTACTACCCTCTCCCCTAAGGCATTCAAACGATATAATAATGCACGATTTACAAAAGCATTTTCTTTTAATTTGGCATTCATCAATAAACTTTTAACATCGGATTGCTTATTTAATGAATAATCACCGGGGAAAAAAATAGCCCCGCTAATACTCACCCTATTCTCAAACCTGTCGATAATACTGCCAATTGTAATATAATCGGAGCTTTTTACCTTTTCTTTTTCTAATGCTGTATATGGCACATCGAGCAGGAGTTTGCTGCTATCACCAATTCGCTGAATACTAATTTTTTGTTTATTGGCATTATCGGTTAACCCACCTGCATAGGCATATATTACATCTTTTAAACACTCGCCTGTTAAACATTCATAAATACCGGGTTTTTTAACAGACCCCGCAATAGATACTCTAATATTGAAGGGTTCTACCTTAATAATATCTTCATCTTTTAATAACAGGTTCTTACCAAGATCTCCATTTAATAAAAAATCATATAAATCGAATTGAACAATTTTTTGCCGTTTCTGATCAGATTAATTTTACGAAAAGAGCCATTGGTTGCCGGGCCGCCCGATAAATACAGTGCGTTGGCAATAGTAGATAAAGAGGGTAAGGAATAGGTTCCCGGGGTCTTGATTTCACCGATCATAATTACCCGAATAGTGCGAATTTGCCCAAGCCCCAGTTGTAAAGAAGTTTTACCTGTAGCCAGCCCCGGATACACTTTTTGCATCACTTGCTTCAATTTCATCCTGGCTTCGTCGATGGTGAGTCCGGATAAAGTTACCGGCCCAATATTGGCCAACCGTATTTGCCCCTCGGTATTGATTTTTACTTTGGTGGTTTTTTCTGAATAACCGAAAATATCAATTATCAACTCATCATCTACCCCTAATACATAATTACCGGGAGTGGCTATCCGAAGATTGGGTTCGAAAGTAAGGTTGCTATTGCTAAAAAAATCTTCTCCAAAAACGGGCAAGCCTTCCTTGACTTTTGCCACCGGTTTTATCGTTTCAACGGGCTTCCGTGCTTCGTAATTTGTAGTACCCCCTTTTTTACCCGATTCTAGTTTTGCTAGTCGTTGCCTGATTTCGGCTATTTGTGCATCGGTAAGTCCCTGTGCTTTGCCCTTGGCTTCAAGCTCCTCTTCGGAAAGACCAGTTAACTGCGCCCGGCTTACAAACGACATGAATTGTTCATCACTTAATGTGCTAATATTTATGGTAGACAGGTTAATACCCTGAGGAACCTGGGCATTTAGCACAGCAGAACATAAAATAAAGAAAGCCAAATAAAGAGAATACTTAAACATCCCACATTTTGATTAGCAGTTAGTACAATAAATACGGCTTACGATAGG
The DNA here is from genome assembly GCA_019747455.1 of Chitinophagaceae bacterium. Taxonomy (GTDB): domain Bacteria; phylum Bacteroidota; class Bacteroidia; order Chitinophagales; family Chitinophagaceae; genus Sediminibacterium. Next base: position 6,097 of record JAIEQT010000193.1, read on the forward strand.
ATGATGGTTTTAAAGTTGTAAATCACGTGGGTATGCAAATTTAACGATTTTTAAGACTATTTTGATGAAATAGTTATAGGTTAATCGTTATTTAATGAATAAGTGCCCGTATTTTCTTTGTAAATGAAATTAAATTGAAGACGGTAAGAAAGTCCCCCGACGCTTCGGTCGGGGTAAGCGTTAGAAAGTCAGAAATATACGAATTAATTATTGCACATCTTAATATGCAATAATTACATATTTTTGCACAAATAAATGTGCAGTGGAGATTTTACTAGAGCAAACGCAGCACCTACTTGCGTATACTGATTTGAGTTTCAAGCGCTTCCTATTTGACAAAATAAATTGGAATGATCGACTAATTGGCATAAAAGGAGCTAGAGGAACAGGTAAAACTACCCTACTGCTACAATGGCTTAGTATGCAGAAATTACCCGCTGAAAAGGCAGCCTATTTTTCATTGGATGATTTATATTTTACAAAAAACACCCTGAAAGAAACAGTAGCCCTATTTTATAAACAAGGCGGTACCATATTAGTACTTGATGAAGTACATAAATACAAAAACTGGGCACTAGAAATAAAAAATTGCCACGACTTTTATCCAAATCTACAAATCATATTTACCGGATCGTCGATCATAGATATATCAAAACAACAAGGCGATCTTAGTAGAAGAAGCATCATGTATGATCTACCCGGACTGTCTTTTAGAGAATATTTAATTATAAAAAAAATATATACAGGAAATAGTATACAATTACATGCGTTATTGAAAAATCCGGAATTATTTAAAAAACTATTTCCTGCTGCATTTAGACCTTTGGCTTTTTTTAAGGATTACTTGATGTTTGGCTATTATCCGTTTGCTATAGAAAATCCAAATTCACTGCATCAAAGAATAAATCAACTCATTAGAACCATTGTTGAAATGGATATGGCTACGCTAAAAGATTTTGATATACGTAATGCACAAAAAATATTACAGCTAATTTATGTGATAGCACAACAGGTTCCTTTTAAACCAAACCTATCTTCATTAGCAGAAAAAACAGGCATTCATAGAAATTCATTAAACAGCTACTTATATTATTTAGAACAAGCTAAAATCATTTCCCTCCTTTACCCTGCCGGAAAAAGTACGGCGGTATTACAAAAGCCAGAAAAAATATACCTCCAAAATACAAACCTGCTATTTGCATTAGGAGAAAAACAAACTGAAATAGGCAATGTTAGAGAAACCTTCTTTCATTCTCAGCTATCCGTTTTGAATAACATACATATTCCGAAGCAAGGCGATTTTTTAATTGATCAACATTATCATTTTGAGGTAGGTGGAAAAAATAAATCTCTCAAACAAATAGAAAGTATGGATAATGCATGGGTAGTTAAAGATGATATAGAATACCCGACCCACCATACAATACCACTATGGATGTTTGGTTTTTTATATTAGCGGAGGAGCGGCATTCGTCGGAACGTTCCGACTATAAAGCTATTACAATTTTCGTGGCTTGTAACTGAGCTGCTTCACTTTCCATAATAATCGCATGCTTAACAGCTATTATAATACCATCATAAGGGTATACGGGTTTGGGTATAAGGTGCAAGCCAAATTCAGCACTTACTTGTTGAGCGTCTACCAATGGATCGTTTACATCTACGAATAACCCTGCATTGCGTAAACTATGATATACATCTATAACTTTTGTATTGCGGGTATCGGCACAATTGGGTTTAAAAGCGAAACCAAGTATCAACACTCGCTTGCTTGTAATATCTCCGGAAAATTTTGTAGCTAAGGCGGTAATCATTTTTTCGGCTAAAAAAATGCCCATCTGTTCATTCACTTCTCGCCCCGATAAAATTACTTTTGGCGTATAACCTACCTGCATGGCTTTCCAGGCCAGATAATGTGGGTCCACGCCAATGCAATGTCCGCCCACTAATCCGGGCTGAAAGGGCAGGAAATTCCACTTTGTACCGGCAGCTTTTAGTACTTCATGTACATCAATATTCATTTTATGAAATATGAGGGCGAGTTCATTCATAAAGGAAATATTGATATCGCGTTGTGCATTTTCAACCGCTTTGGCTGCTTCGGCCACTTTAATAGATGGCGCTTCATATACCCCGGCTGTGATAACAGACTCATACATATATCTAATGATGGCCATCCCCATCCAGGTTTTACTGGCCACAATTTTTACAATCGATTCGATTGGTTTCGATTTATCACCGGGGTTTATGCGCTCCGGAGAGTATCCTAGATAAAAATCTTTATCTGCCCGTAAACCACTCACCCGCTCAAGTACAGGTACACAATCATCTTCTGTACAGCCCGGATATACGGTGGATTCATACACCACTAAATCTTCTCTTTTTAAATACTTACCAATGGTGGCAGAAGCTGCCAACAAATATTGTAAATCGGGGGTGTTATTTTTTGTTATGGGTGTTGGCACAGTAATGATAAATACAAGACAGTCGTGTAACACCTGCTCATCACTACTTATCAAGGAAATCTGCGCTTCTTTTATGGCTATAGCAGAAAATTCATTTGTACTATCGAAACCGGCATTAAGCTCGGCCACACGCTGTGTATTAATATCGTACCCAACCACGGTAAATTTTTTAGATAAAGCCATGGCTAATGGTAACCCAACATATCCTAAACCTATGACGGCAATTTTCATAGATGCAAGATAAGGACTATCGTCGTCGGAACGTCAGAGCGTCATTCGTCAGAACGTCATTCGTCAGAACGTCTGAACGTTCCCGCAAGGCGGGATCGGATCGGAGGCA
>JAIEQT010000534.1 GCA_019747455.1 Chitinophagaceae bacterium
TGGTCGATTTTTTGTTTTATAGCCCTTATTTTGTTCAATTTTTGTTACCATGGAATTAGTGGAAATGCTTTTTACCATTTTGCCTGGTTTGGTATAGTAGCTCCTTTTTGTTTATCAGATCAGCATTTTTTGGTTCAGCTAAGAGCCTCAAAGGTATTTATGGCCATTTTTCTATTTTTTAATGCCGTTACGATGAGGGCATTTAATCCATTAGCCCTTCCCGCTTACACCTTATTCCTTATACCTTACCTTCCGTGGCACCGCTTATACAATTGGTTTGAAGCTCAGTTTGAGCCCAAATAGGTTTGGCATATTCCGCGAAATGACTGTAACTTGCGCCCTGTTTAAGCAAGCATGTCATGATAGATCTTTCTGGCTTTGATCCCAATGCAGTAGCCAATCCCAACAATAATATTTTTGGGCTGCCCTTTTCTGAAGAAGATGCCAAACTGGTGATACTACCTGTTCCCTGGGAAGTGACCGTAAGTTATGGGGCAGGTACAGCCCGGGCTGCAGATCATATTTTCAAAAGTAGCCGTCAGGTTGATATTTTCGATATAGATGGCTTTGCGGGTTGGAAGCAGGGATTCTTCATGAAAGAGGTAGACAAAAAACTACTCTTTAAAAGTGATTATTTACGCAAAGAAGCTGAATTATATATCGACTATATTTCGCAGGGTGATGATATTGAGAAGAACAAATTCATGTGTAAAAGTTTGCGTGAAATAAATGAAGGCAGCGCTTTTATGAATGCATGGGTATATGAACATAGTAAAGCTATTTTAGCAAAAGATAAAATGGTGGCTGTTTTAGGTGGCGACCATAGTACCCCACTCGGGCTGATGAAAGCGCTTGCTGAAAAACATGGCGAGTATGGTGTTTTACAAATCGATGCACATTGCGATTTACGAAAGAAATATGAAGATTTTACTTATTCACACGCTTCTATCATGTACAATGCATTGGAAGAAATTCCTGCTATTACCAAACTGGTACAGTTAGGCGTTCGTGATTATTGCGAAGAAGAATGGAATTTGATCTGTAAAAGTAATTTCAGGATTATTACTTACTTCGATAAATTAGTAAAGGAACGGATGTTCGAAGGTCAGTCGTGGAAACAGTTGGTAGACGAGATTATACGAAACCTTCCTCAAAAAGTTTATATCAGTTTTGATATTGATGGACTGGATAGAAAATTATGCCCTAATACAGGAACCCCTGTGCCCGGTGGATTTGAAGCAGAAGAAATTATTTACTTAATTAAAAAAGTGAAAGAAAGTGGTCGGGAATTAATTGGTTTTGATTTAGTGGAAATTGGGGTTGGACAAACAGATTGGGACAGTAATGTAGGTGCGCGAATTTTATGGCGACTATGCAACTTAATGGTATCATGAAAACATATGATTATATAGTACAGTTAAAAACAAGTAATAAATCGGGTATCGACTGGATTAGTAAGTTGATGCTCTTTATTACTGTCGCTATTTTCATTGCTAATACTTTTTTAGAACCAGGGAGGCGTAATGTGATCCCAATGATTATTTGTTTACTAATTATGGGATGGATGATTTTTTGTTATACCCAACAACGCAGGGGTGTTCAACCATTCTATCGATTGGCCCTTTTATTTGCTGCTATTGGCTGGTTTATCCACCCCCCCTACGGAATTTGGATTTCGCTTATTTATTTAATAGCTGCTGTATTAGAACGTTTTGTAAAATTTCCGGAAGAGATCGCTTTTGATAAGGATGAAGTTGTTATCAATAGCTTCCCCAAAAAACGCTATACCTGGAATGAATTGAACAATGTAGTATTGAAAGATGGCTTACTTACTATTGATTTTAAAAAAAACAAAATACTTCAAAAGTTGGTAGATAGTGAGGTTGATGTACAAGTGGAAGAAGAGTTTACAGCGTATGCAAGAGGTTTGATTAAGGGGGAGTAAAAAGATACGGGATACGAGATACGAGATACGGGTTTAACTCGGATCATGAAACCCGGAACCCTAAACTTAACAAAATGAAACCATATTTATTATATAGCGACGGGAACGGGAATATTTTTGAGGATGATAGTCTCTATGCAGTTGGCAGAGCGGGTTGGGATGCGTTCCCTGTTCCTGAAGACCAGTGGATTGAATTACCCGATGGAGGTAATTTGTATGAATTACCCGGTAGGCGCGCCATTGGTATAGATATTAAAACAGGCAAGATGCGACTTTGTGAAAAAGGTTGGGCTGTGGCTGCCTTTATTCCGCCTGCCCATACCGGTTTATTTATAGCTGCTTATGAAACTTTGCCCGATGCACCTACATTACCTCTATTTTGTTATACGGCTGTGGGTTGGCAGGATGGTAAAAATTATGTGCCGGCAGTAAGAATTGAAAAGGATATCAGGCAAGAGGCTGCAGGATATGATGAGAAAGCTATTGCATCGGGCACTGAAAATTTACTAAAGAATTATCCGCATAATCGATTGGTAAAGCATTTAATGGAAAATTGCTGTATGACTTATCATTGTCCGGCTGCAAGAAATTTTTCATTAGGCAGGTGGGAATGCCCGATACCTAGTTCTCCGGCTTGCAATGCGAATTGCATTGGTTGTATTTCATTTCAGCCTGAAGAAGAAACCATCGTTTCAACCCAAGATCGATTAACATTCAAACCAACAGCAGCAGAAATTGTAGAGTTTACCGTGCCGCATCTAATCAATGCCCCATTCCCGATTGTGAGCTTCGGACAAGGATGTGAAGGAGAACCTTTATTGATGTGGGAAACAATACGGGAATCCATAATTGAAATTAGAAAACATACGGATAGAGGAAGCATTAATATCAATACCAATGGTTCCAAACCTGATGCCGTAGAGGCATTATGCCAGGCAGGTTTAAACAGTATTCGGGTAAGTACCAATTCCGCTCAAAAGCATATCTACGAAGCGTATTATCGCCCAAATAACTACCAATTTGAAGATATTATTGAGAGCTTACAAGTAGTTCGGCGTTATAATGGTTGGAGCAGTATCAATTATTTTGTGTTCCCTGGTATTACCGATAGTGAAGCAGAGTATGAAGCACTAAGAACACTGATTAAGAATACCGGTTTACGTATGATACAATGGCGGAATTTTAATATCGATCCCGATTGGTATATGGGCAAGATAGGCTTTCATGAATCAGGGGATATTTTAGGTGTTACGCAGTTAATGGAATTAATAAGAGAAGAGTTTCCGGCATTAAAATTCGGATATTTTAACCCTCCGATGGAAAGAATACAAGGAGATTATGATCATCAATATGCAGGGGCTGTTCTTTGAGTAAGCAGCCAAACATATCGCAGTTTACAAAACAGTGGCAAGGTATTGGGCTTGCCCTTATTGCAGTAACCATATGGGCGGGAAATTTTATTATTTCGAGAGCTGTAAATAAACAAATCGGACCATTTAGTTTGGCCTTTTTTAGATGGGGTACGGCAACCATAATTATGATACCCCTTGCCGGAAAACTATTTTTGGCAGAAAGAAAAATTATACAAAAGCATCTCAGGTATTTATTTTTTGTATCGCTCACAGGTATTGCCATGTTCAACACATTCGTATACGTAGCGGGCCATTATACTTCCGCCATTAATATGGCATTAATTGGCACTACCTCCTCTCCCATTTTTGCTACTATCATGGCCATCATTTTTTTAAAAGAAAAATTACCGTTAAACAGATTGGCGGGAATGATTATTTGTATAGTAGGTATTCTTTTACTCATTTCAAATGCAAGCTGGAGTCGACTATTAGCCTTTCGCTTTTCCATAGGAGATGTTTGGATATTAGCCGGCGCTATGGCTTTTGCAGTATACAATATTTTAGTAAGGAAAAAACCAACAAATATCAGTGCCCTATCTTTCCTGTTTATCATTTTCCTGATGGGTACAGTTATGTTATTACCATTTTATATTGGAGAGCAGATGTATATGGCACCCATCCAATTTACAGGAACTTTATGGTTAGATATTTTATACCTTGGTTTGGGCACTTCTGTTATATCCTTTTTATGCTGGAATAAAGCTATAGGTAAGTTAGGAGCTGCACGTACTGTTTTATTCGGCAATTTAATTCCTGTTATTAGCACTTTAGAAGCTGTTTGGTTTTTGGGAGAAAAAATGACAGTTATTCATATTGTTAGTAGCATAACGGTTTTGCTGGGTTTATTGATTGCCAATATGCAAATAAAGCTATCTAGAAACTAATGGCTACTACTACTATTTTATTACTTTGCTTATTTGCTTTTATAGCGGGCTTTGTAGATGCGATTGTGGGTGGCGGAGGTTTGATTCAAACACCTGCCGGACTCATTTTGATGCCCACAGAAGCCGTATCTACCGTGATAGGTTCTTTAAAAATCCCCGCTTTTACAGGCACCAGTTTTGCGGTACAACAATATTTAAAAAAAGTAAAAGTAATTTGGAAGGAAGTTTTGATATTGATGCTTATTGCGTTTGTATCGGCCTTTACAGGATCGCAATTACTTACCCTTGTAAGTAATGCCTTTATGAAGCCGGTTATTTTAATTGTACTTGTTGGAGTTGCCATATACACATATACTAAAAAAGACTTTGGCACTATCACAACCAAAAATATGCATCCTAAAAGAGCATTTGTGTATGGGTGTATTATTAGCAGTGTATTGGGTTTTTATGATGGATTTATTGGTCCGGGTGCGGGAAGTTTTTTGGTGATGGCATTTATTAGTGTATTAGGATATGATTTTTTAAAAGCAGGCACCCACGCAAAATTGATCAATCTATCTACCAATTTTGGTTCTATCAGTTTATTTTTATTAAAAGGTACCATACTTTGGAAAATAGCTATCCCAATGGCAATATGCAATGGTATAGGAGGTATATTCGGTTCAAAGTTGGCTATTTACAAGGGCAATCGCTTTATCCGAATTTTCTTTTTGTTAGTGATTACAGCAACCTTGATAAGATTTGGGTATGATGTATTAAAACAGTTAATGATATTATAGCATATCATTTTAACTTTTCAAAAACGAATAAAGTTCTCATTCACTAACAGAATAACCCAATAACCCAATAACTTAGTAACTCAATAACCTAATAACTAAATTGGACTACACATTCGAGAAACAAAAAAATGTAAAAGCCTCTATTATTACCGGTGTAATAACGGTTATTTTATTTTCAATTTTTTTTTATGTTAGATACAGCAAACCTGTAATACCTGAACCCCTCATTGGTGAAGGCATTGAAGTTAATTTAGGGAATAGCGAAACCGGTTTGGGTAACCTAGCACCATTAGCACCCGGCGAAGCTGCACCGGAAACAAAAATAACAGCAACCCCAACAGTAAAAGAGCAAAACATTTCTGTTCCGGAAAACACGAATGTTAATGAAGAAGATGTAGCAATAAACAAGCCCACAAAGATTGCTAAAAAAATAAACCCCACTACTTCCGTAGATAAACCCATTCCGGCACCTAAACCTAAAGCCGTATTTACCGGAGCAAAACCGGGAGGTACAGGCGGTAATAATGCAGATAGCTATAACAAATCAAATAACCAGGGAATTGCAGGAGGTAAAGGCGATCAAGGCAATCCGAATGGCAACCCTAATTCAGATAGTTATACCGGAAATGCCGCGCGTGGTAATGCTGGTAATGGTGGTAATGGTGTGAGTATACGGAATGGATTAGATGGAAGAAGAATTACCAAACTTCCCTCATTTGAGGAAGATTTTAATGAAAATGCAAAAGTAGCGGTAGACATTACGGTTAATAGCTCCGGCACTGTAACAGCTGCCATCATTAACCCCAGAGGTACTACTACCACTAATACCAATATCAGAAATATAGCATTACAAAAAGCCCGCTCTTTAAAATTAAATAGTGCTAATAGTGATGAACAAACAGGCACTTTGGTTTTCAGTTTCCGTTTGAGAAACTAAAATTGCATCTTTGTAGCTCAATAGCATGATGAATTACGAAGAAACCATCCACTATTTATTCGAGAAGCTGCCTATGTTTAGTAGAATAGGCGCAGCAGCGTATAAAAAAGACCTGACAAACACTATCGAACTTTGTGAAGCTATCGGCAATCCCCATCTTCAGTTCAAATCGATTCATATCGCCGGAACAAACGGCAAAGGGTCTACCAGCCATATGATGGCCGCCATTTTGCAGACAGGAGGTTATAAAACGGGATTATATACTTCACCACATCTGCACGATTTTAGAGAGCGCATAAAAGTAAATGGCGAATTATGTTCCAAAGAATTTGTGATAGCTTTTACGGAGAAAATAATGCCTTTGATAGAGCGTATTCAACCTTCATTTTTTGAGATTACCGTTGCCATGGCCTTCGCCTATTTTGCTCAGCAAAAAGTTGATATCGCTGTTATTGAAGTGGGGTTAGGCGGGCGTTTAGATAGTACCAATATTATTAGCCCGGAACTTGCTATCATCACCAATATTGGATGGGATCATATGCAATTACTAGGCAACACGCTACCTGAAATTGCCAGAGAAAAGGCAGGTATTATTAAAGCAGGTATTCCCGTAATAATTGGTGAAACAACACCCGATATAAAACCTGTTTTTGAACTGGCCGCTACAAAATCTCCTATCTATTTTTCACATGAAAACAGGTATGTGCACGATTGGTTACTAGGTTCACATATATTGGAAGTAACTATTGTAGAAAAAAAACAAAACGCGTATAATCAATACAAACTCGATTTACCTGGCTTGTATCAAACAAAAAATTTAATAGCCGTAATTGAAGCAGCTCAGTTACTTCATCAGATGGGTTGGAATACAGATCAAGCTATTGTACATAAAGCTTTAACACAAGTAAAAAAATTAACCGGGTTACATGGCCGTTGGGAACAATTACATCATCACCCAACCATCATTGCAGATGTAGGTCATAATATAGATGGCATTACTGAAATCAATAAACAGTTGGAGCTCATGCAGTTTCATAAACTGCATATCGTAATAGGTATGGTGAAAGATAAAGATATTAGTGCCGTATTATCCTTACTTCCTCACCATGCACAATATTATTTTACAAAAGCACAAATTCCCAGGGCACTTGATGAAATTAGTTTACAAGCGCTGGCTATGGAAAAAGACTTGCATGGTAATAGTTACTTAACAGTAAACGAAGCTGTGAACGCAGCTCTTTCAAATAGTTTACCAAATGATTTGATACTTATTTGCGGAAGTGTTTTTTTAGTAGGGGAAATTGATACGAAACTATGGCATTTGTAACCAGCCTAATTTTAAAGCGGCAGCAAACATTGGCCCTGCTTGTGTTCCATGCGTGAAAGTAGCCTCTTTTAACATTTCTAAAAATTGCCGCTTACTATATAATACCAATTCAATATCTTCATAAGGGTCGAAGGTTGTTTCTAAATTTTGAACAGCATTACGAGCTAAAAAAAACCAGGCTTTATTATTTTCTAATGGCGGATTAGGATGCAGGGTATATAATAGTTCAATATTGTTACTTGAATATCCGGTTTCTTCTTGCATTTCTCGCTTAGCTGCTTCCAGCGGCTCTTCACCTCTATCAATCATACCTCCCGGCAATTCAATACTTGTAATCCCTACCGCATGCCGAAATTGTTTAACTAAAACTATTTCTTCTTTATCTGTTACAATCACGATGTTGCAAAAACTAGGGATATCGATTATAATATAAGGATCGAGCACTCTGCCATCGGGTAGCTCACAAGCTTCTTCTCTTATTTGTAACCATTTCTTACGATAAGTAACGCTAGCGCTTAATGTTTTCCAAGGTTTAGGCATACTAAAAAGAAACCAGTTTATTCATTTTCAATAATGCGTAAAGAATGGTGCAGGTTTGCATCGATTGAACAAATTTCTGCTCTTTAAACCATTCAATAAAATCATCCCATTCCAACAATATCACTTCAATACCTTCTTCTTTATCAAGCGCCGCGTTTGGGTCATAAACGCCTCCAGTAGCCAAAAACATTCGCATGACATTGGTATTGGTAGTAGGGTTAGGAGAAACAAAGCCTAGGTATTCAATATTTTCAAATCGATAACCCGTTTCTTCCAATAACTCTCTGGCCATAGCATCTTCCAAAGAAGCATCTGTTGGATCAACACAACCACCCGGTAACTCAACAGCTATTACATCTAAAGCAGGCCTATAAACTCTTTCTATAATTACTTTACCCTCTTTGGTAATGGCCAGCGCAGTAGCATAATCCGGAAATCCATATACATAAAAAGGCTCGATGATAGTACCATCCGCACGCTGATAACTATTCTTTCTTACATCGGCCCATTTATCTTTAACCAATTGCTCAGAAGCAATCAATTTCCATTTTTCAACTTTACTCATTACCATTTCTTTATTTCTCTTAATGTAGTGATATGTGCTGTATGATGTTTACCATGCCAAGCATACAATCCTAATAAAAACCACAAACTCATTTCGCGTTTACTTTCAGGATGAAATACTTTTCGCTCCCATTGATCATTCCGCAAATCTTTAATAGCGGTATATAATCTCAAGTGTAGTGCATGTAAAAGGGTAATAGAAATATTCACAGGCAGCGCGTTTACATCGTATAGTTTGGTCCACTCGTTTTCCAAATATGGCTTAATAACGGGATTATCTTCTGTTAGCCCCAACTTAAAGCGACAGTAGGCATTCATATGGCTATCGGCAACATGATGTACCACTTCTTGCACCGTCCACCCACCATCCCGATAAGGCGTATCGAGTTGCCCTTTGTCTAGATTCAGGATCGCTCTTTCTAATTCCTCCGGTAAGAATTTAATATCTAGCAGCCATTCTTCTTTTTGTTTTTCTGAATAAGGCTTTGGTTCATATTTGCCGATTGGGTATTGATTTGTCATACATGATGAGTTATGAATTATGAGTTATGAATTATGAATTAAAAGTTATGAATGCTAAATTCTTAATTTTCC
>JAIEQT010000035.1 GCA_019747455.1 Chitinophagaceae bacterium
GCGTTATTATTATGGAAAATCGGCCAATGGCGAAACCATTCATAATGCCGCAGACCTTAGTATGTATATTCTCAATACGGCTCATGTATCTTCTGTAATGGGAGATGCTTTTGGCGAATCGAACTGTGTTCGTTTTTCTTTCGCCAATAGCATGGAAAATATTGAACGCGCCTGGAGAAGAATTGCAGAAGCACTAAGCAAACTGGCTTAACAGCTTACATACTTACCCTACTTAATTTTGCTTAAACCCTCTAGCGAAGAGGAATCGGCCGGACGAATAATCAACGCTTTATTGAATAATGTTTTGGCATCATTATTTTTTCCGAGGTTGAGGTATGTCCATGCTAACATATGATTGCTATCATAATCAAAGGGATATAGATTCACCACTTTTTCAAAATGGCGGGCAGCTTGTTCATATTTTTTTCTGTTGTATTGTATTACACCCACCCAATAATTAGCGGTTACATTTTGTGCATCCACTTTTAAAATATCTTCATAGGTACTGAGTACTTTATCCCAGTTTTCCAGCGCATATAAAGGTTTTATCAAACCGAATTTTGCTTCTATGGCATAGGGTTTTAGGGATACCGCTTTGGCATAATAGTTTTGTGATTGGGTATAATTTTTATTGTTATAGAATAACCAACCCAACCGTAGATTTATTTCATAATTATTTTCTTCATATACTTTGTTGAGGGTGGCTATGGCTTCTCCGTATAATTTATTATTTTCCTGCGTATAGCTGTCGCGGAATGCTTTTTGAATGGTTGCATCACTTTGTGCCCAAGCGCTGAAAGATAACAGCATCATAGCTGTGATGCCGATTTGTTTTTTTAGAATTTCCATGATAAACCTCCTGTGATTGAATGTTGAATAAAAGTATTTGTAGTATTCGAAATTTTTCGTTGTTCTAATGTGTAGCCGATAGCGAGTACGGAGGCAGGCGATAAACTAATATATCCGGTTAATCCGCCTTTAAATTGGTTAGGATCGATCTGGTTATAGATATACAAAGCATCGTTCTCGAATAAATCAGAAAACTTACCCAATGTAATATTCGCTTCCAGCCATGCTTTTGAAGCTATCTGCACACCTAGTATTTGTCTGAAATTAAAAGCCGATCCGCTTGGGCGATTTCTAATAATAGCCGTTGAAAAACTATAGAGAGATAGATTGCCCAAAGGGTATATGCCTACTTGTGCATCAAACTGACTAATACTGGAATCGGAAACCGTAGAGAAATTGGCAGATGTTTGAAAATCGAAATAGCTACTATAATATTTCAAGGCGCCGAATACTGTTTGGTTATTAAAAGTGTTGTTATCAATTGGCGTATTTACATAATGATAAGCCCCTTTTAGTTGCCAATTCCTGCCCATATTGAGGGTAAGTTTATTATAATATTCTACTTGATTGATACTACTTGTTCGGTAAGTAATGGGTGGCGGTGGAAATCCGGGACGAGGGATATTGACAAAATAAATATTCTGATTGAACAGGGCTATCGCTTGTGTCACATGAATATTCCATCCAAACCGATTACTGATTTCAAGTTTCTCATAATTCGTATTTCCTCTTAAAGTATTATCTGTAGTTTTTAAACTCGCTTCTATACCAATATTGGTAAAAGCTATTTTATTTTGTTTTTCTTTCGCTAAATCTTCTTTTGAAAAAAAACGTAGCTCATGATCTGCCAAATCGTGTTGGTTTAAATATTTTCTGCTTAACCAAATATAATAGTGGGCTGTTGTATTGTAAGAGTCGTTCTTTAAAACGGCTTGGTATTGCCCCAATGCTTCACTATAGTTGCCCAGCATAAAAGCCGCATAGCCCATTCTCAATCTTAGTAATTTAAAATCCTGATGGGCGGCTATAGCTTCTTTACCATAAGTAAGTAATTCCTTCCAAGCTGTTTGCTCATATAAAGAATAGCTTTTGGTATTAACTTCATCGAAGCTCCAATTTGTTTGGGCATGGCTATTCAGGGCGAATAGCCATGCTAGCATAAAACTTATTTTCTTTATAGCGTGCATATAGCTTCTATTCTTTTTTTAGAGGTTTGTATGGTAAAAGCATGTAGTTTACCATTTTCTATAGTTACGGTAGCTGTTGATATTTTTTTTTCTTTACCAAACAAACTCAAAACTCTTTTGCTAGTAAAGGATAAACTACCGCTATGTAATGTATTAGCATCTTTTTTCACTTCACTTTCAAATTGCATATACAAAAAAATATAAAATGGCGATAACAGATCCTGTAACCATTTGACGGTATTCATGGCATAAACACTCAGTGGAAAATTGTCTTTAACATTTATTTTATTTTCTGAGCTTAATAGCACTTTGTAAGCGGCTTCATAAAAATAAAATAGCAGGTTATTTTTTTCGCCGATGAAATTAGTAAAGTAAAATACCGTTCCATTCTGTACAAAATAAGCAACTGCTTTTGTTTGTTTACAATAAAAATAAGTTTCATTATATACGCTGGTACCTACCTCCCACTCTTCTTCCGCATAGTTATCGGCTTTTACTTTTAGCAGATAGCCAGGTTGAAAATTGAATGCCTGATGTAGCTGATCATTAGTAGTGATATTACTTAGAAAACTGCCTTCGTTGGGTATTTTGTAAGTATGGAATACAATATCGTTCTTTTCTCTTGTGGTAAAATAAGCGAAGGGGTAGCTCATTGTTTTACTACCTACATAAGGATTGGCTTGTACCTGAAAATGCAAATGAGGTTCCGGTGAACGACCTGAGTTACCAACCTGCGCAATAATTTCACCTTTTTTTACAAAAGCCCCTTTGGCAACCTTGAAAGAATTCTTTTTAAGGTGCGATAGCTTGGTGTATAAGCCCTCTGCATGTTTAATAACGATACTATTACCCCAGTTTTGTTGGGCATTGTTTCCACCAATTTCATTATCCTCAATAAAATCAATAATTTCCACTACCAGTCCATCTGCAGGAGCCAGTACCGGCTTATTATAACAATAAAAGTGCTCAGGTAAATTACCGGGGTACCGATAGGTTTTCATTTCATTATCTAGCACTACAAAATCAAGTGCTTTCCCCCAATCGCCTTTATGGGTCATATTTCCATCATAACCCTGACTAACCATCCATTCTCCCATAAAAGGCAATGATAATTGATGGTACATCATAGGCATCCATCTTTCCTTTCCATTGATATAGGTATATAAATTTATTTCGGGACTATAGTATTGTACAGGCGTAAGCACCAGCTTGCCGGGCTTGGCACGCATTTGCAACATGTATAAAAATAAAATCACGGTAATACAAAATGGTAAAGAAAAAATGGGGATACCTTGTTTAAACATGAGGCTACCCACACTTGAAACCATTAAAAATGCAATAGGAACAGAAACAAAAATCCATAGAAAAGAACGTACAGATGGAATGATATAAAAGCCGCCTAAAGCCACAGCCACCAACATAAAATTGGTGCCCATGTTGTAATAGCTCATATCTATTTGATTAAAGCCCCCCATTAGATAGCCAAAAAAAATAGCTATGGAGTATCCAAATACCATCAGCAAAAAAGCTATTCTGGAATATATCAATACACCAATAGCCAATATGATTCCAGATCCGATATTTACTTGGAATAGAATGGCGCTGATACTTCTGAAAAAACCAGCTACAAAATCCGGAATATTCCAGGTTTCAATATTGGTTAATAAGTTAATGAGCCTATTACCCCCTAAAGCATATAATTCATTGTACCAATAAATATGTCTGTGTGTTAAACCAATACCGCTAAAACTTTTCGATGCTACAATCAACAATGCTGTACTGATAATGAAAGCTAATGATAGAGCGGGTAAGCCTCTTTTGTTTAGTACTGCATTTAAGGCCGCTGATATAAAAAAAGTTAGCAATGCACCCACCACTAATAAAGCCATAAATGCAATACCAAATTCAAAGTTTGTTCCAAAGCCAAGTCCAAACAATACCACACTATAGGTAAGTAAGCCGTTTTGAAGTTGCTCTTTTCCAAACCCTAAAGCATGAGCAGCCATGATGGCAACTATTACTGCAAATAATCCGCAAGCTCCGGTAAACGGGGTAAAAAAAGATACCAATAGAATAAGTAGTGCAAATACTTTATTTTTCGAAAAGAAAAGCATCGCATAACTGTTAAGCACAGCATGAGTTAGATAAACAAGGAACGATATAAAAGATTTATAACGCAATATTATAGTTGGATAGTTTTTAGATGCGCTGGCATTTTTTCCATTTGCTCGATATACTCTAATGTTTCGGCTTCTCTAATCAAATATGTATTTCCTTGCTCATCAATCAGCACTACATTCGGACGCATCTGTATAAACTGCATCCATTGCGTCATATTATACGCCCCTACTTTATGTACCACTACATGATCTCCCCTATTAAGCAATGGCATATTGATACTACTTCTTACCACATCAATATTCATACATAAAGGACCATATAAAACCATATCTTCTGTATGATGCGTAAAATCTTGCGCCGGACTCATTTTATGTTCATACCAAAAAGCAGTAAACAATAAATTTACACCGAAATCCATAATGGTAGCTTTACGCCCGTCGCTTAATCTTTTGTTCGCAATTACAGTTCCCAGCAAATAACCGGCATCATCAATCAATGCGCGGCCACTTTCTAAAATCAATAAAGGCAATTCGTTATTAGCAAAACCGATTTTTAATATAGCATTGCTAATAGCTTCTGCAAATTCATCGATGCTGGGAATCATATCAGCCGCTGGCATATAAGCTCCGCGTAAATTATTCGCACTGGGTAAGCCACCACCCATATCTAAATATTTAATCAAGGTATTCAATTGTGTTTTCGCATTCCAGGCCAGATCACTTAATTTTTTTACGGCAATGGCATAGGCATCGGTGCTTAGCATGAAAGTACCAATATGGCAATGCAAGCCTGTAAGTTGTAGTTTGCCGGAAGCCACAATTTTATTGATGGCTTGCCATGCTTGTCCGTTTTCATAATTAAACCCAAAACGATCCCACATAGGATAAATACCTGTATCCATATTTACCCGAATAGCTACCCGTGGTTTTTTATTCAGCCTCTCGGCCAGATCAATCAATTGATATAGCTCTTCGAAATGATCGATATGAATGAGTGAATCATTATGGATAGCCAATATCAATTCAGCTTCGGTTTTTTCCGGGCCGTTAAAAATAATTTTATCGCCCGGAACACCATTACCCAGGGCTTTGCGATATTCAAAACCGCTTACCACTTCTCCCCAACTACCTTCTTGATGGAAGATATTACATACCGCGTTTATATAGTTGGTTTTATAACTCCATGCAAATTGCACTTTCGGATAACGTGTTTTAAAAGCGCGTAGGGCACTCTGGTAGGTTTGGCGAATAGTTCTTTCGCTAATTATAAATACCGGTGATCCATATTGTTCAATTAAAGTTTTTACCGGCACACCATCAATCTGCTTCACCGCTTCATATTCTGTACGCGTACCAAATTTATTCATGAGTCCTGCATTCATTTTTTGAATACTGGGGCTTTCGTATCTTAATTTTTGCATACTATACTTTTTATCTTTTTAAAAACGCAATGATTATTTTTCTTCCGGACTTTTCGACTTCTCGTCTTCTCGACTATAACTCTCCAAACCCGCTTATTTTCTGAAACTCACCAACATCCGTAATATGATCCCAGGAGTATCTAATAAAAATTTTTCCCACTTCATAATCTGTGTAAGCAGGAACTTCTTCTCCCAACGCCATTTTTACTAAGGAGGCCGGTTGGTTTTGTCCGGCTGCTGCCGTTAAATAGATCCATGCCGGGAAACGCGGATTGATTTCCATGATATAAGGAACCCCTTCTTGGGTGCGCATAATTTCTAATTCACATCCTCCTTTCCAATGAGTGGCTTCTACAAATTTTTTAGCCAGGTTTAATAAGATTTCATCGTCCAATGTAATGCCAGCCCAAGCTTTACCTTTATCGGTGATATATAATTTTTTCATAGGGATGCTGCTAATCGTATTACCCTTACCATCGCCGAGTACGGCAATATTCACTTCGGTGCCTGTAATGAATTGTTGCACAATAATGGGGTAACCCCATTTGGCTGAAATTTTATAAAAAGCTTTTTGGGCTTGTTCCATGGTATAGGCCACTACTGCATCATAGTACTTTCCTTTTACCACCAAGGGATATCCGAATAGCTCGGCACAAGTGTATAATTCCTCTACTGTATAGATTATTTTATCGGCTGGTACGGCTAGTCCGTATTTTTTACCAAATTGATATAAATTGATTTTATCTCTTGCTTCAAATTGTTCGAAACTAGGTAGAAAAGTGGCGATACCCATGCTTTTTAAGGCTGGTGCCAATTTCATAAAATTGTATAACTCTGCATCGAAGTTGGGTATCAGTACCTGTATATTTTCTTTTTCATGAATATATTTTATTCGATTGAGGAGTACTTCTGTACCGGCAGCGGGGTAAGTGATTTGATAGGTTTTATCAACCACATCATGCATATAAATACCAGGTTCAAGGGTTTCATACGATAGACCAATGATGCGGATATGATTTCCTAATCCCTCTCTCAACGCCCTTATCACGGCTATACCCGGACCCGGACTATCAATAGCATTCAGTGCTGTTACCGCAATGGTAAGTGTATTATTATGGGCAAGCATAGTGGGGTGCTTTATTATTTCTCGAAAATATTAGCGTAGGTAAGCTGATTCACAAAATCGTCCCAATCCTTTTCTAATTGTGCGGCTGTTACATCATAACGAGCAAGGATCTGTGCTTTTACTTCCGATTCGGCGGTTCCTTCTTTTAGTAGGCCGATGATTTCGGCAGCAATGGGGTTAGCACTATAAGAATCGCCGGTAGAAGGGTTAAAGATGAAACCCGATTCGCTGGTGGCAATATTTTTTTTAACATGCATGGGGTGTAATTTAATCGTTAGTAAAGTGAATGATACTGATAATGAATAAGACGATGCTTTGGGATAAAACCTTTGCTTGGATTGTTATTTTGAATAGCCTTAACAAACTATTAGTAAATGATACTTTTACCAGGGTCTTAGTTTAACCCATATATAGTCGTCCATGAGTACTCCATTTTTTAAAACGGCTTTACGGCGTACGCCTTCCAGATAGAAACCATTTTTTTCTAGTACACGCATAGAAGATCTATTGTTTTCGAATACTTCAGCATAAATGCGTACGATATCGAAATAATAGAAAGTATAGTCTACCAATTGGCGAACGGCTTCTGTAGCAATACCTTGACCCCAAAAATTTTCTCCCAACCAATAGCCAATTTCAGCGCTCATGATATACACATCGCTGTTTAAGATAAGTCCAATACCGCCAATGGCTTGGCCATCCAAGTCGATAGCGAAATTTACTAAAGGACTGGCATCAATGGTTTTATCAAGCCAGGCCTGGGCGTCTGCTTCGGTATAGGGATGTGGGAAATAGTTACGCAGGTTATTCCAAATATTGATATTATTCGCATAGAGCGCCAGGTTTGGCAAGTCGGTAAGATTCCATGGACGAATAATAATAGCCATAGTTGTGCTACAATTTGTTAGATAAATATAATGGTATTATTGCTAAGATGGGTTTGACGAGGAAAGATTAGGAAACCTTTTGTTTTGCCCAGGTATTATTTGTGGTGGAAAATTAATTTCAGGATTTTTTGATTCAATATAAGCGTAGTAAGAATGAATAGCAAGAGTGCTACATGAATATTATTGGTTTCACGCGCTTTAAATAGTTTCTTTGCAAAAAAAACTACTATGCTCGATACCCAGAAGGCAGAGATGTTTCGGAATCGGCTCGCTAAAGTATATAAACATAAAAACAAGATCGCGAAACGCATGGGTATAGGTTGCTATCGCTTATACGATCACGACCTGCCCGAATTCCCCTTTAGTATTGAGTTTTATGAGGATAAACTCTATATGGCCGAATACCTGCGCCGCCACGGTATGGAAGATGATGCCCATAATGCCTGGATGCAGGGCTGCCTGGATATTATTACCGATATTACCGGCGTACCTAAAGAAAACATATTTATTAAGATGCGGAAACGCATGAGCCATAAAGAAGAACAGTATGAAAAGCTGGCCGAAGAAAAACAATACTTTACCGTACTGGAAAATAATCTCAAATTTCTGATCAACCTACACGATTATTTAGATACCGGACTTTTCCTCGATCATCGCATCACCAGAGAAAAAGTAAAACAACTGTCCGAGAATAAAAGAGTCTTGAATTTGTTCTGCTATACCGGATCTTTTTCTGTATATGCTGCAGCAGGTAAAGCGGCATCGGTAACATCGGTAGATCTATCTAAAACCTATTTGGGTTGGGCGGAAGATAATTTTGCCATCAACCTATTAAAAGATAAGAAAAAATATCAGTTCATTCATGCCGATGTAAAACAATACCTCAAAACCTTACAACCCAATAGTTTTGATTTGGTGGTGATGGACCCGCCTACTTTTAGCAATAGTAAAAGAATGAAAGATATTCTCGATATACAACGAGATCATGCAGAACTCATCAATGATGTATTATATACGCTAACACCAGGTGGTAAGCTTTTCTTCAGCACCAACTTTACCAAATTCATCATAGAAAAAGAAAAGATCAATAGCACGCAAATCCGTGATATTACCAAAGCCACTACCCCATTCGATTTTGAAGGAAAACTAAAACGCTGGTGCTTTGAAATTGATAAAGGTTAAACAGCGGGCACAGTAAAGGAGAAACTACTGCCTTTACCCACTTCACTTTCAACCTGTATTTCTGAACCCAGGTTTTCCGCGAATTCCTTAGACAAAATCAAACCCAATCCACTTCCCTCTTCTTTCTTGGTTCCTTTTCTGCTGCTGGATCTATTGGCTTTGAAAAGATTAGATCGTATCTCTTCATTCATACCAATACCAGTATCTTTAATGAAAATGCGTGTTCTAGTTTTCTCTCCCGCACAAGCAATACTTACGGTTCCGTTTTCGGTGAACTTTATCGCATTACTCATGATATTACGAATAATGAACTTAAGCATATTCTCATCGGCCCATACTTTGGTACCTACCGGAACTTCGTTCACCAGTTTATTCTGCTTCACTAGTGCGGCTACTTCCAGATCTTTACAGATATTACCTACTAA
>JAIEQT010000360.1 GCA_019747455.1 Chitinophagaceae bacterium
TGGTTGTGGATGCAAAATTGCACCCACTGTGTTACAAGAAATACTTCAATCTAGTAATAAACCGGTTTTTACAGATAAACTTTTAGTAGGCTATCAATCAAATGACGATGCGGCTGTTTACCTATTGAATGAAGAAAAGGCTATTATTAGTACCACTGATTTTTTTACCCCTATTGTGGATGATCCTTTTGTATTCGGACAAATAGCTGCGGCTAATGCTATAAGTGATGTGTATGCGATGGGAGGAAACCCCATTATGGCGTTAGCTATTTTAGGTTGGCCTGTTGATAAAATTCCCCCTGCTATCGCACAACAAGTGATTGAAGGAGGTAGGGATATTTGTTTACAGGCAGGTATTCCTCTTGCCGGCGGCCATAGTATTGACGCTCCTGAACCAATATTTGGACTAGCTGTTACCGGCGAAATACATCCAAGCCATATCAAAAAAAATAATACTGCCAAACACAACGATTTACTATTACTTACAAAACCCATTGGTAGCGGTGTATTAGCTGCTGCGCAAAAAAGAGGCATATTAGAAGAATCCGATTTACAGATCTTAGTTAAGCAACTTACACAACTCAATAAAGTGGGAGGAGCACTAGGAAAACTAGAAGGTGTTCATGCTGTTACAGATATAACAGGCTTCGGCTTAATTGGTCATTTAATGGAAATGGCAGCAGGAAGCGGACTCGGCGCTACTATTAATTACGCTCAAATACCTATTATTACCGCAGCTAAAAAGTTTATTGCCCAACGCGTTGTTCCCGATGCAACTTATAGAAATTGGAATGCGTATAGTAAGGAAGTACAGTTTGAAAAGGGCGTAGATGTAATGGAAGCTTTTTCGCTATTACCCGATCCACAAACAAATGGGGGATTATTGATAGCCGTGAGCGAAGATACCCTTGCTGATTGTACAAATATTTTACATGAGTTTGGTTTGGCTGCGTTTACAAAACCAATAGGCAAGTTTACTGATTATGACGGCAAAAGAATAAAAATCGATTTATAATAATCCATCAATTTTAGTAGCTAGCTCACGATCCAGTTCCGTAACGGTATTGCCTGCATCATGTGTACTTAACCAAATTTCTACCGTATTCCAAACATTGGTAAGCTTGGGATGATGATTCATTTTTTCTGCTTCTATAGCCACACGCGCCATAAAGCCAAAAGCTTCTGAGAAATTATTAAAAACGAATTTTCTGTACAGCGAATTATTTTTTTCTTCCCATTTCATACAATACATTTTAAAAAATCATATTTCCCTTATTCTTAATCTGCTCGTTGGTTAATTCTGCTACAAGCTGAACTCCACTTAGGTTTCGTACAGTTTGTAAAATCCAATTACATTTTTCTTGATCTACATAATCGTCTTTCATCAACCATAAAAAATCCATATGCTTAAACTCAGGTAATAAATATTCTCCGTCAAATTGATTTTGATAGAGATAATGTGTTAAAGGTGTTGTAGGCTCCTTAAACTGATAGATAGAAAAAAAATAATTACGATTTTTTCTTTTTAACTGTATCTCAATTTCAGGATTCAATCTAAAATTATATCCTAGCTTATTATTAAGCTGCATACAAAACTGATAATTCTTTACCGTAGCTGTAATTCCCAGCAAACGAGTGCCTTCGAAAAACTCTTCATTAATTAAGTCAACATCTAAACTCAGTTTCATACGGCTATTAAAATTCAACTTCTACTTGCTTTTCTTCATTGCCCCTTTTAAATAGAAGTACTGTTTTATCGCCTTTCTTAAATTTTGAAAGCGACTGCATATAGCTATTTACATCTACAAATTTATACTCCCCTAATTGTAATAATATATCCCCCGCCTGTAACCCTTTTTTCTCTGCAAGTTTCCCGGCACTTACCCCATCAATACGCATACCCGTTCCTGAAAATCCATAATCGGGTATCACTCCCAAACTAACTGTAAAACGCGTGCTCCGCCCCATTTGTTGCTCAGCAGTTTTCGTAAAAGCGATCTTACCTTTAGTATCGGTTAACTCAATAGTTTTATATACTAAACGAACAATATCTTTTTGCCCCTTATAATTTATTTTATCCCAATCATCGGTTGCCTTATGATAATCGCTATGGCTTCCGGTAAATAAAAACAAAACAGGAATATCCTTTCTATAAAAACTCGCGTGATCGCTGGGCCCACTGCCGGCACTATCAATTTTATACATAAAATCATTCGCTACAGCAGGCACTACAGTGCTCCATACCGGCGATGTACCATAACCACCAATCGTAAGTTTTTTAGCGGTATCGTATCGGCCCACCATATCCATATTAATCATATAGTTAGCATTTACCTTCGCGGTAGGATTTTCTAACCAGTATTTACTACCAAATAAGCCCAATTCCTCTCCGGAAAAATGCATGATCAAATAATTATTATTTGATGGCGATTTTATCTTGAGCAAACGAGCCAACTCCATTAAGGCCGCAGTACCACTGGCATTATCATCGGCCCCGTTATGAATAACATGACCAGTATCTAACGCGTTTTTATCTTCTCCAAAACCCAGGTGATCGTAATGCGCTCCGAGTATAACCGTATTTGCCGCTTTATTATCAATAAACCCAATAATATTATGTGCTTTGCGAATATTATTCACGAAGCCAAGCTGTAATGCTATGTTAATAGAAGCCGTATGGTCATGTAAATATTTTTTTACCCCTTCCTTTGTAAAATATACCACCGGAATAGCGGTAGATGCCGACTTATCATTTTTATTAAACTGAATATTATCTACCAGGCCGGAGCTATTGTATATAAAAAGTGCTATAGCTTTTTTTGCAGCTGCATTTGCGGCTTCTTTTTTAATCAATTCTTCTATATCAAAATGAGGGTTGGTTTTATTTTCCTCCAATATATCTTTCAAATCTTTAAACCAGGGCATCCCACTTTCATTCATAGCCATAGATGGCGCCCCTTTTATATTGCCCTCTTTACTGAATGCTAATGGAATATAATCTTCATTCAACACCAGTTGTTTTCCATCAACTGTCAAATAACTGTTGGCTGCAACTTGCTTTCCTTCATTAATTTCAAACTCTTGTACATATCCATTAGCGCCTGCCGGTAATAAGCCTAGCTGTTTATATTGTGAAATAATATATTCCATCGCTAATTGCTCACCCTTGGTGCCAGTTCTTCTTCCCTCCAGTTTATCATCGGCCAAAAATTGAACATGTTTTTGCAAATTGGCAACAAGCTGCGCATCTTCTTTTTCCAATGCAAGGCGCTGCTTTCGTTTGCTCTGGGCAGCTAGTAAAACCGGACTTATCACAAAAAAAATCAGCCATTTTCTCATAAAAACAGTTTGTAGCGCAAAAATACAGTGTTAAAGCTTCTCATTCTCTTCCCGATATCGTAACCTTATCCAAAAACCAGCACTTAGTTTTGCGACTTGCAAAGTACAACCCTACATATAGCTTTAGTGGGCAATCCTAACAGCGGTAAAAGCTCCCTTTTTAATGCCTTAACCGGTCTTAATCAAAAGGTTGGCAATTTTCCGGGTGTAACTGTTGATAAGAAAACCGGGGCATTTGTATTGGAAAGTGGAAAAAAAGCCGAGCTGATCGACTTACCGGGCACTTATAGTTTATACCCTCGCAGAGCTGATGAATGGGTAGCGTATAAAGTATTAATGGGTGCCGATGAAGAGGTTAAAGCCGATTTAGTTATACTGGTTGCAGACGCCTCTAATTTAAAACGAAATTTACTTTTTTGCAGTCAGATCATCGACTTGAAAGTGCCGGTTGTAATGGTTCTTACGATGAATGATATTGCAGCTAAAAAAGATATTAAAATTGATATTAGTGGCTTAGAAGCTGATTTGGGCATTCCGGTTGTAGCCGTAAACCCAAGAAAGAACAAAGGATTACACGAGTTAAAGAAAGTAATTGCACAACTCACACGTGTACCAGAAGATGCGATCCGAAGAAACAGGGATTTTATCAGCTTACAAAATTTAGCGCCTGCGGCAATAGCTGATATGCAGATTTACTTTCCCGCCAACAGCGAATATGCTTCTTTACATCAATTGATTAATGGAGAAGAACTTATCCAAAACGCTGATAGTTGGCAATTGATTAAAACAATTACTACTAAACATCAATTCAACCCCACAAAAACGCAGGCTGAAGAAATTTTGCATAGGTATAGCCGTATAAGGCAAATTATGCAAAATAATGTTGTGGAAACCGGACCACTCGAGAAGAAATTGTTTTCTGATAAATTGGATGGCTTATTATTACATCGTACTTGGGGTTATATCATTCTACTAGCAGTTCTCTTTTTATTATTCCAAAGTATATTCTGGTTGGCACAATTTCCAATGGATGCCATTGAAGCGGGATTTGCCGGAGCAAGTAGCTGGTTGAATGGAGCTTTGCCGGAAACCTGGTGGAGTAATTTATTAGTGAATGGATTAATGGCGGGTTTATCAGGTATTCTCGTATTTGTTCCACAAATAATGATTTTATTCGGACTCATTACCATTTTAGAGGATACCGGCTATATGGCGCGTATCAGTTTTTTGAGTGATAAATTGATGCGAAAAGCCGGCCTCAACGGTAAGAGTGTAATGCCTATGATCAGTGGTTTTGCATGTGCTGTACCTGCTATTATGAGCGCTCGAAATATCGAAAATAAAAAAGAACGCTTACTTACTATTTTAGTTACGCCACTCATGAGTTGTAGCGCCCGATTACCCGTATACACTATTCTTATCTCATTGGTAATTGATGATACGTATTATTTTGGATTCTTGAGTTTACAAGGATTGGTGATGATGGGTTTATATTTTTTGGGGACATTTATGGCATTGATAATGAGTTATATACTCAAGTTTTTTATCAATATTAAAGAGAAGAGTTTCTTTATACTTGAATTACCCATTTATCGCGGACCACGTTGGAAGAATGTTGTTACTACCATGATTGAAAAGGCACGCATATTTGTAACAGATGCGGGTAAAGTGATCATGGTCATTAGTTTGCTGCTGTGGTTTTTAAGCTCTTATGGTCCGGGTAATAAAATGGCAGAAACACAAACAAAATATGCAACCCTAATAGCAGCGCAACCCACTAAAACCGATTCTCTACAAAAACAATTATTAGCTGAAAAACTGCAATACTCTTATGCCGGTTTATTAGGTAAAACCATTGAGCCTATAATTAAGCCCTTAGGTTATGATTGGAAAATAGGCATTGCATTGATCACTTCTTTTGCGGCCCGCGAAGTATTTGTAGGAACAATGGCTACTTTATATAGCGTAGAGGAATCCGACGATTCCTCTCTCAGGGCAAAACTCAACGCTGCCGTTCACGAAAATGGGAAAAAAGTATACACTTTACCTGCAGCTCTTTCTTTGATGGTTTTTTATGCACTCGCTATGCAATGTATGAGTACACTAGCCATTGTAAAACGCGAAACAAAATCTTGGAAGTGGCCAGTATTCCAATTCATCTACATGACGGCATTGGCTTATGGGATGAGTTTTTTGGTGTACCAACTAGGAATTAGGTTATAGGGAAAGGGCATAAGCTATAATGGACCCTGTATCCCTTAACTTGCATCCCGTCTCCCAAATCACCACTGCACATTACCACTGACTAATGACTACTGACCATTGACTATTCCCTCAAAGCCTCTCCCACAATAACTTACTCAACTTCATTGCCAAAACCCAAGCCTCATTATCATTACCCCAACTTTTATCAATATTGTCTTTTGTGCAAATGCAAAATATATATTCTCTCCCTTCTCCTTTTACATACAACACTTCGCTTCTGCTGGCATTTACAGCACCGTTTTTACTGGCAATAAAAACATTGGCCGGTACTTGTGAAATGGCTTGTTCATCCCAATAATTTCTGCCTAACAATCGAATCATTTTTTCACTGAGTGAATCGCTTACTACTTTTTTTCGCACTATCATCTCAAATAAAGAAGCCATTTCTCGAGGTGTTGTCTGTCCCCAACCATATTGGCTTCTATTATTTTCTCTGCCGGGTGTCCTACTATTTACTCGTGTATTCTTCAGCCCCAAACTATCCATCAACTCATTTATTCGTGTGCCTTTGCCGGCAATAGTTTGCAACCACAAACTGGCTGTATTATCACTAGTTGTAAGCATAAGCATCATCACTTTACTCAACTCTATTTTTGCATTGTTTTTTAAATTTCCTACCACATCACCATCATCATAAAAAAGCGAGTCGGTATACGTAAGTGCTTGATGATAATTCAGCTCTCCTTTTTTAATTTTATCCATTACACCAACTAATATGGGAACTTTAACCATACTTGCTGTAGGGTAAACTGTATCTGCCTGTATGGCTACTACTTTATTTCTTCGCAAATCATGAACATATACACCAACATTTCCTTTAAAACCGTTCAATAACTCAGTGATCTCCTTTGTAAGTTTTTGATTTGTTTTTTGTGCATAGCCCTGCATACATAAGAGCATGAGCATAAAAAAGGGGAATGATTTTTTCATTCCCCAATTTAAAAATTTTTAGCTTTCGAAAGACAAAATAAAATTGCCTCATTTAGTCGATAATTTTAATCGCTTCATATTGAAAAAATCTTTGATTACTCCGAAACATACTTATCCCCAAAGCAGAGTAACTCGTCAAGGCTTTATCATATATCCATTCAACTCCCTCAACTGGTACATTTGGTTCTATTGCTTTAGTTACAAAGAATTCAAATTTATTTTCCTCAACTAATGTTTCTTTAGTACCGCTTAAAAACAAACTTTTCTTCTCAATGACTTGAACGAGACTGCATGTATATCCCAAGATATTACGAATGCTATCGGTAAAATTAACTGCATAGGTAACTTTTGCATCAGGGTGGTTGTTTAAATTCAAGTTTAAAGTACTTGAGTCAATACGTAACTTATTCTGATAATAAACTGAGTCGATTCTATGCCTTCGGAGATTTTTCAAATCGAAAATATCTGTTATCAATGGATATCCTTCCAGTTGATTTATTTTTTTATAAACACTATCTCCAACACGATATGCTAAAAAAGCAAAACGATTTGACACATTTGCCAATTGCATCAGTGTTATATTTTTTATCATTTGGTCAACATGGTCTCTAAAGTCTTCTTCATCTATTAGGTCACTTTCTTCCATAATAGAATCTTTCTTAGCATATAATTCCTTTCTAAACTCTGCAGTATCTAAATCTTCCAACTTATTGATGTGGTTACTGTTCGGAATGGATTGATATATAATTGTCTTCGATCTTAATTGACCAAATATGCTACTAGTTAGAACAAATAATCCCAGAAAAAACAAAAGCTTAAATTGTAACACGCTATCAATCATTAAAATACATATAAACAGACGTGCCTTTTTCTAACTGGCTTTCTACTTTTATCGTACCGCCTAACATTTCAATAAAATCTTTGGTGAGTATAAGCCCAAGCCCACTACCTTTCTCATTCCCTGTACCGGTAGTACTTTGATAATGATCACCATCAAACAATTTTGATTGCATATCGGTCGTCATCCCTACACCGGTATCACTTACCGATACCATTATTTCGCCTTGTTCTTTATGAGCGTACACCGTAATCACCCCTTCTTTTGTAAACTTATTGGCATTACTTATCAAGTTGCGTAAAATAAAGCGCATAGCGTTTATATCAGACCGTACAAATAAATCTTCATCTACCAGATTCACCATGATATTCGACTTCAGTGAACTCATAACCTCAAAGCTCTTGAACATATTGCTCACTAGTGTTCGCATGTGTACTTTCTCTGTTTCGAATCCTTGTCCACGCATTTGCATAGATCCCCAATCTATCAGGTTATTTAGCAGCTCTACGGTACCATCAATTTGTTTGCCAGCCATATTCATGAGCTCAACAGAATCTTGCTGACTCAATATTTTACGAGCATTTAATTCAATGATAGATTTTACAGCACCTATAGGATTTCGAACGTCGTGTGCAATAATCGAAAGGATTCTATTTTGTAACTCCATCTGCTGTTGCAGCTTGATTCTCTGTTGTTCCAACTGTTTATTCAACAAATTTTGATCAAGTAACTTTACTACTTGTCGGGCTAATGTTTGTAAGGTAAAAAACTGTTCCTCCGTTAATTCACCGGGTTTGGTATCCATTACCGAAATGGTTCCTACTTTGAAACCATTACTGTTAATAAGGGGCACACCGGCATAAAATTGTATATAAGGTTCCCCCACAACAAGCGGACTATCGAAGAAGCGATCATCTTTACTGGTATCCGGCACTTCAAAAGCTTCATGCTCGGAAGCGATCGTATGGGCACAAAAAGATATTTCTCTTGGAAACTCATTCAACTCAATCCCTATTTTAGCCTTGAACCATTGGCGTTTGGCATCAATTAAAGAAATAAGTGCAATCGGCTTCCCACAAATGGTTGCTGCTAACTTCACCACATCGTTAAACTCATCTTCATATGTGGTATCAAGTACCTCATAGCGATAGAGCTCTTTCAAACGCTTTTGATCGTCTGATGGTATGGGGGGTGTTACCATAAACAGATTAATTTGCTTAAGCGGCTCCTTCTTTTTGGACATGCAAGGATGGTTATTCCGTGCTTTTAACGCAAAAAAGGCCTATTTATTGGGTTGAAGTTATAAATTCCCGCAATATAATGCGGGTTCTACTATATGTAACCGCCTAACTATACAGTTTTCCAGGCTGCTAAAATCTCATCGGCATGCGATTTACTAACCGGTTTATGTAAAATCTTTCGGATTTTACCCTTCTCATCAATCAGGTATGTTGTTCGAAAAGTACCCATGAATGTATGCCCCATCATCTGTTTCTGACCCCAAATACCATATTTCGTAACAATTGTATGTTTTTCATCACTTACCAACCGATATGGTAATTGGTGCTTTTGCTCAAATTTTTTATGGCTTTTTACAGAATCTACACTTACCCCTATTACCTCAAACCCTTCTTGCTTCAATCGCTCATAATTATCTCTTAAGTTACAAGCCTGTGTAGTACAGGTAGGTGTATCATCTTTGGGGTAAAAGAATAAAACCACTTTCTTGCCCAAATAATCTGCCAAAGCAATAGGATTTCCATCTTGATCCACTGCTTTAAACGCTGGTGCTTTCTTGCCTTCCATTGGTAATGCCATACTGCAAATATTAAGTTTCTTTATAACAAGTTCTTTTTGCAAAGGTTTGCCTTCCACAGCTTACAT
>JAIEQT010000567.1 GCA_019747455.1 Chitinophagaceae bacterium
ATTACAGCTCGCAACAATAAGCTCTCTATCTTGCTGCGTCATCTCTAAACTATCTTTGAGCATCAGTTGCGAAATGCGAACAGGTAACTGAGATCTCCCTTTTTCTAATAATTCTTGTAAATGAGTTTCTCGGAAATATAATTCCCCGGAAATGAAATTATACTCTTTATCAAAAGTACCTCCGGTAACAATAATATGAATGGCGCTCATCGTAACGCAAATTACGTACTAAACCAATAAAATAAGGCAATTCTAAACTGTATTATCTGTTTTTTCGTATATATTTTTAAGTAGTCAACCTTATGCATATTTCTTCCAATATTAAAGTAATTATACCTGCTTATAACGAAGAAGGGAGTATAGCACTTGTAGTAAACGATTTGCCAAAACACCTTTGCAATGAAATTATTGTTACCGATAATAACAGTAATGATAATACCGCAAACGCTGCAAAGCTTGTAGGAGCTACTGTATTATTTGAAAAAAAGCCAGGATATGGTGCTGCCTGTTTAAAAGCTATAGACTATATAAAGCAGAAAGGCGGATGCGATATTGTAGTGTTTATAGATGGAGATTTTAGTGACCACCCTGAGGAAATGGAAAAAATTATTGAACCCATTATCGCGGGTGATGCCGATATGGTAATTGGGAGCCGTATAAAGGCGCTTAGAGAAAGAGGCAGCATGACGCCTCAACAGGTATTCGGTAACTGGCTGGCAGTAACGCTAATAAAAATTTTCATGCGTCACCAATATACCGATCTCGGACCATTTAGAGCCATTACTTGGAATGCCTTAGAAAAGATAAATATGATCGATACCAATTACGGGTGGACGGTAGAGATGCAGGTAAAAGCCGTAAAGCATAAACTGCGTTACAGGGAAGTGCCGGTTCGTTATCGTAACAGGGCTGCAGGGTATAGTAAAGTAAGTGGTTCCATAAAAGGAAGTATCCTAGCAGGATACAAAATAATTAAAACAATTTTTAAATATATCTGATCTCATGCAACCGATCACCACTATCACTGAAAAAAAAATCTACCCACTTTTCATTCTCAATGCTGTATTGTTAGTTGCAGGACAGTTATTATTGGTTAGAGAACAATTTTTGGAGTTACTGGTCTGGCAAATTGTACTGCATTTGATTTTTATAGTATTATGGAAAAACAAGGAGCAACTTGGCATGAAAGATATTATCGTAGCTGCTGCTGTGTTTAGATTATTAACAGCATTTACAATGCCTACATTGAGTGATGATGTCTTTCGTTTTATTTGGGATGGACAGCTCATCGTAAAGGGTGAAAACCCTATGCTAACCACGCCGGATAACTACCTTGCCGCAATGCCTCCAATAGCGGGCAATTATGTTTACGCTATGAAATTACATGGGCTCATTAATCATCCGCAATTTTATACCTGCTACCCACCACTAATGCAAGGGGCTTTTTGGTTATCAGCTTTTTTAGGTGGCAGTTCTATAACCGCTAGTATCATAATCATCAAATTATTTATATCTATTGTTGATGTAATCGGTATTATTTTTTTATACAAACTACTTAAAAAGAATAACCTCAATCAGAAGCTCATAATCCTATACGCCTTAAACCCCATCATCATCATTGAGGGAGCAGGAAATGCCCATTTTGAAGTGGTGCAAGCCGCATTCATATTTATATCGCTATATTATCTGCATGTCAAAAAAATGACTACGGCCGCCATTTGTTGGGGGTTAGCCATTGTAACTAAATTGGTTCCACTAATGCTATTACCCCTTATTGTAAGATGGCTTGGGTGGAAAAAAGGAATTATTTTTTCTGTAATAAGTGTATTTGTAGCAGCTATCAGTTTTCTTCCATTTGTAAGCAGTAACTCTTTGCAGGGTTTTGGCAAAAGTCTCAACCTCTATTTTCAAAATTTTGAATTCAATGGGTCTATTTATTATATTGCCCGTGAAATTGGCTGGTCGATAAAAGGATATAACTACATTAGTTTTATCGGCCCTTTTCTTATGAGCTTATTTTTAGGTTGTTATGCCATACTCTTTTTTACAAAAAAAACACTAACATTTAATTCATTTGCTTCCGCATCAGCCATTGTATTCTCCCTTTACTATTTGTTCGCCACAACCGTACATCCTTGGTATTTTATAAACCTCATCCCCTTTGCTATACTGGCAGGCAAAAAATATCCTTTTGTTTGGCTGGCTGCTGCTTTTCTTTCGTATCAAGCCTATAGCAATCATCCATTTCATGAAAAAATGTGGGTAATAGCTATAGAGTATGCTATTCCTTTATTTTTTATTGGATATCATTTGGTAAAAAAATATCCTCATCTGGCTATTCGCTTAAGAATACATGATACAGCTACTTGACAGGTTGCTAAGTCATACCGTAAATGAGATTAGTGTAGATACCGCAGCACAACTCAAGCATGCCCTTTTTATAGATACAAGGGAGCTGGAAGAATATACTATTAGCCATATTGAGAATGCTATATTCGTAGGTTATGATGATTTTTCCATAAAGCCGATTGCTCATCTGAATAAGTCGGTGATGATCATTGCATATTGTTCTGTAGGCTTTCGTAGCGAAAAAATTGTTGAAAAATTAATGACTCTCAACTACACCAATGTACACAATCTCTACGGTGGCATATTTGAATGGGTAAATCAAGGTTATAAAGTAAAAAATGATACCGGCTTTACCGATAATGTACACACTTTCAACAAGGTTTGGGGCCAGTGGTTACTAAGAGGTGGAAAAATATACTAAAAATCCGCAAACCTAAAACCATCTTTTAACCGTAAATAATGCCATGGCACCAAAGGTAGTAATCATTGGCAATGGCATTTCAGGTATTACCTGTGCAAGGCATATCCGAAAACTCAGTAATTACGATATCACTGTAATTTCTGCCGAATCAAAATATTTTTTTAGCCGCACTGCCTTGATGTATATCTACATGGGACATATGAAGGAAGAACATACCCGCCCATACGAAAATTTTTTTTGGAAACAGAACCGAATTAATCTTTTACAAGAGAGGGTGGTTACCATCCATCCCCCTGAAAATTATATACTGCTAGAATCGGGTGAACAAATAAGATACGATTATTTAGTATTAGCTACAGGTAGCCGTAGTAATAAATTTGGATGGCCCGGGCAGGATTTAAAAGGTGTGCAGGGGCTTTATAGTTTACAAGATCTTGAAACGATGGAGCAGTATACATCGGGCATCAAAAGGGCCACAGTTGTAGGAGGTGGATTAATAGGGATTGAAACGGTGGAAATGCTGCTAAGCCGTAATATTCGTGTTCACTTTCTAGTAAGAGAAAAAAGTTTTTGGAATCTCGTGATGCCTCCTGATGAAAGTGAAATGATCAATAAGCTGATCTATCACCATCAAGTAGATTTAAGATTAGATACAGAATCAAAAGAAATAAAAAGCGATGAAACAGGTAGAGTGAGGGCTATTATTACCAGTAAAGAAGATACCATTGATTGCTCT
Organism: Chitinophagaceae bacterium; assembly: GCA_019747455.1. GTDB lineage: Bacteria > Bacteroidota > Bacteroidia > Chitinophagales > Chitinophagaceae > Sediminibacterium. The sequence continues at coordinate 3,507 of JAIEQT010000567.1, forward strand.
TTCGTGGCACTTACAGTGGGTGTAAGTCCAAATATTGATTTTGTAAAAAATAGTGGGATACAAACAGATCGTGGCATTATTGTAGATGATTATCTGCAAACCAATTTTAAAAACATATTTGCCATTGGAGATTGTGCGCAATTCAAAACACCACTACCCGGCAGAAAACCAATAGAACAGGTTTGGTATACCGGTAAGATACAGGGTGAAACTGCTGCTAGAAATATAGTAGGACTTCAAACTGCTTATAAACCTGGGCATTGGTTTAACAGCGCTAAATTTTTTGATCTGGAATATCAAACCTATGGATTAGTGGCTTCACAAAAAGATGAAAGCGATGATTGGTTTTGGTGGCAGGATAGAAAGGGAGAAAGAGGGCTACGATTAGTTTGGGAAAAAAATACAAAAATCTTCAAAGGACTTAATGCCATGGGTATTCGCATCAGTCATGAAGTATGTAACGAGTGGTTACATGATAATGCAACCATTGATAAAGTGGTAAAAGAATTGACAAAAGCAAATTTTGATCCCGAGTTTTTTAAAGGGTACGAGAAAGAATTTCGACGATCCTTTGAAGTTACGCATCAATACATTACTGTTTAAAAAAGAAATTATGCAAACGGATATAAATCTTTCTATTGCTAGCCATACAAGAACCAGTTCATTAAACATAAAAATGAAAATCGGTTTAGCATTAGTATTCTTATCCCTCCTACTCCTTTTTTTGGCTCTTTTTAATCAAATACAACATCCTGCTTTATTGATTATTTTCTTTATTGCTACAATTGCCGGAAGCTTGCTGTATACAAATGGTCTGTATGCAAATACCACCGCAGGAATAAAAAATAATGGGGTGATGTTTAAAAGTATTAGCAATCGCGGGGCTATTGCTTGGGTATTAGGTGTGGCCCTTACTGCGCTATATATCCTACTATATTGGTATCCCGAGCTCTTGGGATTACATGATAACGCTAATACAGGGCTAATTGGTTTTTTCGATCCTGTCAGCAAATTATTAAACGGGCATCCAGCAAGCCAATGGTTTGTTTATGGAGTTTTATACACATTAACTATTATACTATTAGGAATAAAATTCATTTATAAATACAGACATAATGCTTATCAGGTAAAAAGAACAATTTCAGTAATGTTCTTTCAATTAATTATTGCATTTCTAATTCCTGAGATTTTAGGTGGTCTGAATATGCCATACAATGATTTTAAAAATATGTGGCCATTGAACTACTATTTTTTTTATGATTGGCATATAGATCAGTTGTTGGGCAGTGGTGGCTTTGGCATGTTTGTATTGGTATGGGGTATTCTTAGTGTAGTGCTTATTTCCCCTGTACTGACTTATTTTTATGGAAAACGTTGGTATTGCAGTTGGGTATGTGGTTGTGGAGGATTAGCGGAAACTGCCGGCGATTCTTTTCGTCATCTTTCTTCAAAAAAAATAAGTGCTTGGCGTATAGAGCGTGTACTAATATACAGTGTGTTGTTTTTTGCTGCATTGATGACAGGGCTTGTTATTTATCAATACTTCACTAAACAGAGCCAAGTTTTATTTCTCGATTCATTTAAAGTGAGAGAGTGGTATGGATTTTACATAGGTGCTGCATTTAGTGGCGTTATTGGAGTTGGATTCTACCCGATTCTAGGAAGTAGGGTTTGGTGCAGATTTGGATGTCCAATGGCAGCGATACTGGGAATTCAGCAAAAATTCTTCAGTCGTTTTCGTATTACAACTAATGGTAGCCAATGTATTAGTTGTGGTAACTGTACTACTTATTGTGAAATGGGCATCGATGTTCGTTGGTATGCACAACGCGGCCAGGATATTGTAAGGAGTAGCTGTGTAGGTTGTGGTGTATGCAGTGCGGTATGTCCGAGAGGAGTATTAAAACTGGAGAACGGCCCTCAAAAAACTAAAAAATTAGAGGGTCCCATATTATATCAAGATGGTCAGTTTAAAATTGTTGAATAAAAATCAGATACCTTGAAAACAGTATTTCTTATAATTTTTATTGTGTATTGCCTGATCACAGTGTTTATTTTTCTATATACATTGATGCAATGGCATTTAACAGCTGCATATATACGCTATAAGAAAAAAAAGAATCTAGATCCTACTATCACAGATAATAAGCTGATAAACCCTGATAGAAGAGTTACTATTCAGCTTCCTATATTTAACGAGCCATTTGTGGCTGAAAGATTAATTGATGCTGTTTGTAGCATGGAATATCCAACACATTTATTGGAAATACAAGTGCTAGATGATAGTACCGACAAAACAATCGACATAGTAGATATGGCTGTTGCTAGTTGGCAAAAAAAAGGAATTGACATAAAAGCGATTCGCAGAACAGAACGAAGTGGCTTTAAAGCAGGAGCATTAAAGTACGGATTAGCCATTGCGAAAGGCGAGTACATTGCTATTTTTGATGCAGATTTTATACCCTCTAAAGATTTTTTACAAAAAACAATCCCTGTACTAAACAGACCTGAAATTGGTATGGTACAAACTCGCTGGGGACATACCAACCGACATTATTCATTACTTACACAAACGCAGGCTTTTTGGCTAGAAAACCATTTTAGAATAGAGCAAACCAGCCGCAGCAATCTGGGTTTATTTTTTAATTTCAATGGTACAGCGGGGATTTGGAAAAAACAAGCCATACTAGATGGAGGCAATTGGCAGTCTGATACATTAACAGAAGATCTTGATTTGAGTTATCGTTCTTTACTCACTGGGTGGAAATTTGTGTACTTAGAAGATGTTATTTCCCCGGCTGAATTACCGCCTACGGTTGATGCTTTTAAAAGTCAGCAATATCGCTGGACTAAAGGTGGTGCAGAAGTTTCAAAAAAATTATTGCCGAAGTTATTTAGAGCTAATATACCCGTTAGCGTAAAAATTCATGCTATCGGACATCTATTAAATTCATTTGTTTATTTATCGGTTTCTTTAGCAGCCATATTAAGTATACCATTATTGTTTATTAAAAATTTCTCCCCTTCCTTATATGCCACATTCACAATACTTTCTGTTTTCTTTATAAATCTTATCATACTAACTGTTTCTTATTATACAGCTACTAAAGAATATTTCATAGGGTCTACTATTTTTTCATTCTTAAAGAGTTTTCAACTTCATTTATCCCTATCATCGGCTATGAGCTTTTTTAACAGTAATGCTGTACTTCACGGTTTTTTTGGCAAAAAAACACCTTTTGTACGTACTCCCAAATATAATACAGAAGCCACCGGTAATATAGCGTTACGTTTTTTCTCTCAGCAAGCACTACCAAAAGACTTTTGTATTACCGCATTATTATTCTTGGTTTTTTTTACCGCGGCTATATACGGCATTCTTTCCGCTAATTGGAGTTTCATCATATTTCATAGCACTTTAGCAATAGGTTTTTCTATGTTACTAACACAGCACAAGAAAAAAATAAAAGAGTGTTAAATCCAACATTTCAGATAAATCGTATTTACATATAATAATTAATAATGACCACTTTAATTAAAAATTAAACAATTGTTTATGAAATCCCTAAAAAAAACGATTACCATTTTCCTTTTTGCTTTCCCGCTATTAAGCCAGGCACAAATGCCGGTTAATGGTTTCATGCAGGGAAAAGGTAAAGGTGCTGTGGCTTTGAGCTACAATAGTGAAAGCTATGAAGACGTATACTTGGTTCCTCAAAAAGTGAACGGTGTACCGGTATTTAACAAGGTTACCGTTAAGAGTACAAACTTATTTGCAACGGTAGGTTTAAGTAAGAAGGTAGATTTACAGGTGAATCTTCCTTATATCAAATCTACTGGACAAGCATCGGATGAAGTGTTAAATAATTTAGGTTATCAAAATGAAAGAAAAGGATTACAAGACATTTCGTTTTATTTAAAATACAATCCGTTCAACTTCAAAACAAGTAGTGGTAACTTGGCACTAATGGCTGCAGTTGGAATACAAACTCCATTAGGCAACTATAGAGTTGATGAAAGTTTGCAATCTATTTTAGCTATTGGAAACAGAGCAACACAAATCAATACCATCTTAATTGCTAATTATAAATTCAATAAAGGTCTCTTCTTGAATGCCAGCGGCGGCTACAGCGCAAGAAATAACAATGTACCTAGTGCCATCTTGGGCGAGCTTAAAGCTGGATATGCAGGAAAAAAAGTTTATGTAGATGCATACATTGCGGGTCAATCCTCTAGTACAGGTACCGATATTTTGAAAGAAGGATTTAATGGTATATTCCCACAAACAAGAGTTAACTATTCACGTATTGGCGTAAATGTGTATGTGCCATTAAGATATGGTTTGGGTATATCCGGAGGTTATAGTTCCTATGTAGCTGGACGTAATCTTGGAGCTTCAAGTGGTGGTTATGGTGCACTAATTTTCTCATTCTAAAAACTAATAACTATAAAAACTTTAAAAATGAACAAGCTAAATAAATTTTTAATTACAGTATCAGCCAGTATAATAGGACTTTCCAGTTGTACTAAATATTCAGATCAATTACCAACTATTGCCGGTATTGCAGTATCAAATCCTGCATTTAGCACTTTAGAAGGTGCTGCTATTCAAGGCGGTGTAGCGGTAACGCTCTCTAATAAAAACCCTAATGATCCAGGTGGTAATTTTACAGTTTTCGCACCTACTAATGATGCTTTTGCTCGATTAGGTCTTACAGATGCCGGTACGTTGGGTGTTTTACAAAATTCTTTTTTAACGAATACGCTATTATACCACGTTTCTAATGGAAATCTTCCCGGTAGCAGCATTACTAATGGGGGTAGTTCTGCTTCTGCGCTTACTATTCCTCGTAAATTTATATTCCGGGGTACAGATAGATACATCAACGGATCTAAAATACTGGCTACAGATGTAATGGCTAGTAATGGCACAGTTCATGTAATTGATAAAGTATTGCTAGGCACTGGAGTAAATATTGTAGCTTCAGCTCAGTTATTAAGTAACTCACAGGTCTTTAAATCACCAGAGCTAACTTTCTTGGTAGAGGCTGTAGTATATTCAGGATTAGCACCAACACTTTCCAATCCTGCTAACAACTTTACAATCTATGCTCCAACTGATGCAGCATTCAGGGCGGCAGGATTTGCAACACCCGCCGCGATAAGAACACTTACACAAGCTCAGGTACAAAATATTTTATTAAACCATGCAGTAGGTAATGGAAGATTTACAAGTGAGTTGAATAGCACCACCGCTACTACTGCGGGTGGAGGCACCTTAACCTTTGGCCCTTTTACTAATGGAGTTTATACTATTAAAAGTAATGGTATAACTACACCTGCGAATATGGTAATACCCGATATTTTTTGTAGCAACGGAGTTGTACACTTAATTGATAAGATATTGTTACCATAAATTAAAAAATCTAATATACTGGTATTAATTTAAAGAGAAGCTATCCTCCTTAAGGGGATAGCTTCTCTTCTTTACGTAACACTAATGATCATATTACTAATATTCCTATTAACATAAAGTTATCATAAAACCAAGCATCATACCTTAACGTATGTTAGATGATGCATACCCAAGAAACTGCTATATTATTATTTTCTAGAACTACAGTTGATGAGGCGGCAAATAAAACTATTGCTAAAAAAACAAAATTAAATCTTAGTGTAATTAATGGTTTACAACAACACACCATTACAGAAATAAGAAAATCAAAGCTCCCCTTTTTTATATCTGATGAAAACGCTCAAAAACAAAGTTCTTTTTCAGAAAAACTTAAAACTGCAGCTAATACCGT
>JAIEQT010000317.1 GCA_019747455.1 Chitinophagaceae bacterium
AGCAGGCATGTAAAATATTTTATCGAGTCTCACAAGTTGAATGAAGAACAGCTGTCTTTTGTCAATAATTTTTTGAGCAGATGGGTAGTTAGCGGTCTTTTTGAAAAAAACAGTTCTTTGTTAAATGAATTCACAATTGCGCTACCAACCATTAAAAAAACAGCCTTTACAGTATTGGGAATAGCTGACGCATCTGAACTTTTTTTAAACCTTCCTGCCGATCGCAAGTACTACGCCACTGGCAGTGTAACTTCAAATGAATCTAGTAATTCAAACGAACAAAGAAATCAATTTAAATCAAATAGTGATTATTGTAAGTGTTCGCAGACAGACCCCTATTGTAATATAGGCACCTGCGCTTCATTACAATGTACTAGACAGGCTGGTTGCGGAACTCTATTTTTATTTGAGTGTAATGGCATTTGTCAATGGCTCGCTGATAATTAAACCGTTACTTATGCAATTGTATTCACATAAACTTTCGCTTTGCCTTCCTTTTTTTATTTTTTTTATAGGGTGTAAATCAAATAAGAATTTAAGAACTTATGCTATCACGCCGTCTGTTACTAATTTTTCGATATCAAGAGATACAACCCTAGAAACAGTTTTTCATATTAAGAATTATGGTTCACAAAATTTGATTATCTCAGAAATATCAACTTCATGTGGCTGTGTTGTCGGGGCTCTGAGAGATTCTGTGGTTCCAACTAATGACAGTGTTGAATTAAAGATCAAGTATACACCTAAAACTACAGATTCTGGAAAAATAGTCAGATATATTTCAATTAGAACAAATGGGTATCCTCCGATTAAATCGGCTGAAATAGTAGGCTTTGTCCATTAAAACGCCCTTTAAACAGGCGTTTTAATGGATGATATTAGAGAAGCGGGTATGTTTTCTTAGGCACAGCATCTACTTTTAAATTAGGATAAATATAATTTTCTAAAAAATAACACCTATTAAATTAATATTGATTCTTTTGAAGAAATTTCGCCTTCTCACTACATTCTATAAAAGCTATTTATTGTTTTCAATAACTATAAACTTGTTTTGCTTAAGGATATTTTGGATAAATGGATTTAGTAGTTTTTTTGGGATTTTTTGGGGCAAATTAATAACGCTAACAATTGCCTATTTCTTTATCAATTTACGAAAAAAAAAAGAATACTATTACTACCAAAATCTAGGCGTCTCTAAAATACAATTGTGGGGTGTAACAACAGCTTTTGACTTTAGTTTATATATTTTTCTTCTGATTCTAATACATTATGTAAGATGATTCACACATTAGAAGCTGATGGCATACAACTTGAATACAATACAAGAAAAATTTTATCAAGTATTTACATAAAATGTGAAACCGGAAAAATAACAGGGCTATTGGGTAGAAATGGTCAAGGGAAATCTTGTTTAATGAAAGTACTGTACGGAAGCTTAGTTGCAGAGAAATCCGTGCGTTTTAACAATATTTCAGTTATTGAACCTTTCAAACAACCCAATCTGCTATTGTTTTTGCCGCAAGAAAACTTTATTCCAAAGTCCCTATCAATCAAACGCGTTTTCAAAGACTTCGACCTTGATTTTAATTTATTTCAAGAAAGGTTTAAAGAGTTTTCAAAACGGGAGCTGTCTCGAATAAACAGTTTTTCTGGAGGAGAACAAAGACTAATTGAAGTGTATGTTATTGTTAAATCTGCCACACAATTTGTATTATTAGATGAGCCATTTACCCACTTGAACCCTCTGCAAATTGAAAAAGTAAAAGAACTATTTAGTGAAGAAAAAATAAATAAAGGATTGTTAATTACTGATCATATGTATCGCCATGTTATGGATATCAGTGACTCCCTCTACGTGTTGTCTAACGGTCAAACATACTTAACAAAGGACGTTTCTGATATTGAAAAATACGGGTATGCAAAATTTTGAACCAACCTTAGATCTCTAATTTCTTCACCAATACTTCCGCCATTTTTAAAAAGGCCTCGTGGCTATAACCGGCTATATGTGGGGTAATAATTACTTGCGGAAACGCCACTAGTTGATTTAATTGCTTGATTTCCTGATCTGTATACTTACTTATTTTTTCATTCTCTAACACATCTAATGCTGCCGCTTTAACTTTTCCCGTTTCCAACGCTCTAATTAATGCATCTGTATCCGTAATTTTTCCTCTACAGGTACTTAAAAAATAGGGGCTATTCCCTAATGTGTTAAAGAAAGAATCATCGGCATAATGGTAAGTTTCCTCCGTTAGCGGCAAATGCAGACTAACTATATCTGCATATTTAGCAATTTGCGTTACAGAGGCTTCTCGGATATAACTATTGGCAAACCCCGATTTATACTTATCATATACCAGCACTATCACATCGAAAGGGGCGAGTAGCGCAGCAAATCTGCTTCCTGTATTCCCATATCCGATAATCCCTACCATTTTACCAGATAATTCCTCCCCTCTATTTTCTTCTCTTAGCCACTTCCCAATCTTTACCTCTTCATAGCTCGTGTTTATTTTACGCATTAGCGAAAGCAGTAACCCTAAAGAATGCTCCGCAACCGCATTTCTATTGCCTTCCGGGCTACTTTCACATCGAATACCCTTTGATTCAGCATAGGCCACATCAATCAATTCCATACCACTTCCTAATCTTCCGATCCATTTTAATTGTTTGGCTGTATCAATCATTACCTTATCAATCTTTAATCGGGTAGTAACAATCAAACCAATCGCATCTGGAATGTCCAATATCAGCTCCTCATAGGTAATAGCTGGTTTATATACCACTATATAATTTCTTTCTTCAAAATATTGAATCAAAAATGAATGTGCCTTGGCTGCTATAATTATTTTTTGCATCTATTGTTGTTTGACTCCTATATAATTATGCCCTTTCAGGGCGATAATATAATAACCATACCCTACACCCGTAACCCGTAACTCGTATCCCTAAGCTCCCTTCATCCTAAAAGTCAAAGCTGCAAAATCTTCAACCGATAGTTGTTCGGGCCGTTTGGTAAAAATATCTTCTGCCAGTGTTGCTTCATCGAAATAGGGTTTTAGTGGATTACGTAACATTTTTCTTCTTTGATTAAATGCCGCTTTTACCAGCATAAAAAAAAGCTTATCGGACTTTACAGGTATAGGTACTTCTTTACGCGTTAACTGTATAACGCCACTTACCACTTTGGGGGGTGGGTTAAATGCTGCTGCCGGTACATCAAACAAATAAGCAACATCATAGTAAGCCTGTACCAGTACACTCAATATACCATATACTTTAGTATGCGGCTTGGATACAATTCTTTCCGCTACTTCTTTTTGAAACATCCCAATCATTACCGGCACTTGCTGCTTCCACTCCAATACCTTAAAAACGATTTGGGTAGAAATATTATAAGGAAAATTACCAATAACCGTGAAATCACCCTCAAATGGGGCATCTATATCTAATATACTCCCTTCAATAATTTTTTGTTTTAAAACAGGAAAGGTAGCCAGCAAGTACATAACTTTTTCCGTATCTAATTCAACTGCTTTAAAATTAATATCGGGTATTTGCAGTAAATAACTTGTTAGTGCACCACCACCCGGACCTACTTCTACTAATTGCTTAAAATGAGTGGATAGCAATGCCTCATTTATACTTTTACAAATAGACTGATCTGTGAGAAAATGTTGTCCTAATGATTTCTTAAGCGTGTATAGCATCGCTGCAAAATTAGTATTTTAGCACTCTAAATATGAAATGGCTATGAGTTATGAAGCACAAAAACCTATAATTGGCTTTAGTTGCGGCGATTTGAATGGTATTGGGATGGAGATTATCATCAAAACTTTGAGTGATCAACGTTTACTCGATAGCTGTACCCCCGTTGTTTTTGCCAGTAATAAAAGCCTCAATTTTTATAGAAAAAGCTTACCAGAGGCTAACTTCAATTATAATAGTATCAAAGATTTCAGCCGGCTCAGTGTAAAACAAGTAAATATTTTTAATGTTTGGGAAGAAGAAGTAGCGATTACACCCGGACAATTAAACGAAACTGGTGGTAAATACGCACTGCTTTCTTTGCAAGAGGCTACCAAAGCACTAAAAGAAGGTCATATTCAGGGATTAGTTACCGCCCCCATTCACAAAAAGAATATTCAATCTGAAGGATTCCGGTATAGTGGGCATACCCCTTATTTCAAAAATTATTTCGGGGTGCAGGATATATTAATGTTTATGGTTGCAGATAACATGCGTGTGGGTCTATTAACAGAACATGTAACTGTATCAGAAGTTGCCAAGCATATCACAAAAGAAGGTATTATAAGTAAGCTTAAAATCATGCACAATAGCTTGCAAAAAGATTTTGGTATTGATAAACCTAAAATTGCCGTACTCGCATTAAACCCGCATGCAGGCGATGAAGGACTAATTGGCAAAGAAGAAGAAGAAATTATTAAACCTGCCATTAAAGAAGCCCGACAACAAATATTGGTTTTTGGCCCATATGCAGCTGATGCGTTTTTTGCAAGAGGCTACCATGAAAAGTTTGATGGCGTATTAGCCATGTATCACGATCAGGGATTGATACCTTTTAAATCTTTAGCACTGGGTGAAGGAGTTAATTATACCGCAGGCTTGCCCGTTATTAGAACGAGTCCCGACCATGGCACAGCATTCGACATTGCAGGTAAGGGAAAAGCAGATCATAGTTCTTTGATGGCTGCTACCTTTGAATGTATGGCCATTGCAAGTCAGCGGGCCGGCTATACCGACATGCGAAAAAATCCTATGAAGAAAATGAGTGCCAGATTTTTTGCTAATGCAGTAGACGAAAAAATTGAAGAAAGCGAAGGATAATATGGAGTATAGGATAGAAAATAAATATGTAGCAGTTATAGTTTCAGATAAAGGTGCTGAGCTACAAAGTATTTATGGTAAAGATACCAACCTGGAATATATGTGGAAAGGCGACCCTATTTTTTGGGGTAAGAAAAGCCCGGTACTATTTCCTATTGTGGGCGGATTGAAAAACAACCAGTATACCTATAAAGGCACTACCTATTCACTTGGCAGACATGGGTTTGCGCGAGATATGGTATTTAGTGTACTTGAGACCAGTAACACGAGTATTAGTTTCAAATTAGATGCGACTGCAGAAACACAGACATTATACCCATTTTTATTCCGCTTACTTATTCATTATAAGTTGGAAAAAAATACGCTTACTTGTACCTATGAAATTCGGAATACGGATATAAAACCAATGCCCGCTTCAATAGGCGCGCATCCTGCATTCTCCATTCCGCTTACACAGGATACAACTTTTGAAGATTATATACTTGAATTTGATGCTGTTGAAACAGCCGGTAAGTGGCCGCTATCTGCTGCCGGACTTATTGAGAAAAAAGCGACTCCTTTTTTTGATAAGCAACAACAAATTCCCTTACAAAAAGAATTATTTTATGGAGATGCGCTTGTATTTAAAAATTTACAATCGCAGCAGGTAAAGCTGAGTTCAGCCAAAACAAAACATGGATGGACTTTTACCTGGAAAAATTTTCCGTACATGGGTATTTGGAGTGCTAAAGATGCCGACTTTGTTTGTATTGAACCTTGGTGTGGGATTGCCGATTCAGTAGATGCTATCGGAGATATTATGAAGAAGGAGGGTATCCATATCTTAATTCCCGGAGAAATCTTTACCAGAACATGGGGGGTTAGTGTATACTAACATTATTTGAAAATAGATTCTGCTAACCCACTATTAATAGCATAGTTGGCGTAAATAATTTCGACCTTACCTTTTTTACCTTTCATTTTTTCTTTGGTGGCCTGATCCACATCATCTAGTTCGAGTGTAACACCTTTAGGAAGCTTATAATCTTTCGTATTAAAGCTAAAAATTACTTTATCGGGTAATCCATAGCTTATAAACTTTCCATAAAACATCTCCATCTCATAGGTTCCATTTTCTCTGGTAGTGGTAACTGATTTACGAATGACCAAATTGGCTTCATCAATATATAAGGTAGATAAGATAATATCACTATTCTCCGCATTAGGTAATAACTTAATAACACGCGTATTAGTAGTTCCCACAACCGCAGTTCCTGCATCCAGAGCCATATATCCATTCACCACTATCATACTACTAATATTGATACTGATTCCGCCCTTTGGTAAAATGGAAATACCTCCATTACGTTCCAGACGGAATTTATTAGGCTTTTTATAATACACTTTCACTTTCCCAACCGGCGCTTTAATAAAAGTCACATCTGTTCTCATTTTTCCTTCGGCAGTATAATCATTTACCACATCCAACTTGGCTTTAACTTTTTGTACAAGTTGCATAGCTTGCTCTTGTGCGTTTACATTGATATAACAGAATACAAAAACTAGTAAAAGAAATTTATACATATCCCAATTTAATTTATATAGTCAATTAACCACAGATTATACAGACCTCATGAAGTTTACAATTGCATTTATTTAGCATTAAACCAAAAATCCTATCACCTATACCCTATCGCCTAACTCAATACATCCTTCTTCTTAAAATACCAAATACCTCCTGCAACAAAACCTATGATATGCAGCACCAATACTATAGCAGATTTAATAATCTTTTCAGGGTATTGGATACTTCCTATAATAGCTTCGTTTGCATCGTTTACTTTGAAATCAAAAAACTCTTTCCAGGTAACCATATGTGAAGTAAACAGGTAAGGTTTGATAAGATTAAAAAGAGGGATATTCATGGTACTTAAAATCGTACAAACAATGATAACACTCATGGTAGCAACAATCGGACCAATGGAGTTTTCTGCAAAAAAAGACAAAAAGAATCCTAAAGCAGCTACGGTAGTCATAGCAAGTGCCGCAAAGCAAAAAGCACCACAGTAGCGCCAAAAAACATCAGAAGATTTTACAACAACAACATAGCTGCTTTTCATGATAAAAAGATCATCTGTTCCAAATATGGCCATACTTAAGAACAAGCCCATAATGGCGATCCAAATTAGCAGTAATATGGTATATATTACGGATGCAAAAAATTTAGCCAATAAGATTTCCGTACGAGATTGAGGTTTTGTTAGTAATAGCCGAAGAGTTCCCATATTGGCTTCACCTGAAATCATATCTGCGGCAATAAGGGCTATTAAAAGCGGAACGTGTACTAAGAGTAGCTGGAGGATAACATAACAAATAAAATATCCATTTAGTATTTTGCCATCTACACTAAAAGAACCTGCAAAATCAGCCATTACAAATTCTGTGTATTCTTTACCGTCAACTTTCAATCCCAATTGAATTACACCAATTAATGCCGTAATAGCAGCAAAAGCCAAATAAGTTCTGGGTCGGTGAAATATTTTATATAGTTCAATTTGTAAATGCTTCCACATGTTGTTTACCGGCTGTAATTTGTAAAAAATAGTCTTCTAAGCTATGTCGTGGTTGTAAAGAATACACCGCTATATCCTTACTTACCAAATACTGATTGAAAAGGGGAATGTCGAGTTTATTGAGCTGCAAAATAATTTGTCCGTTTCGTATTGGTTGAAGTGTATTACCCCAGTTACTATTGCTGAGAATATTGTAAGCTGCTTCATTGTTATTTGTATCTAATTCGATTATCGTTTTTGATGGGTCGAAGAGTGAAGCTGCATGATCTTCCACCAGTTTTCTGCCTTTATCAATAATAAGTATCCGAGAAGCTATTTGTTCAATTTCCGAAAGTAAGTGAGATGAAACAATAACTGTTTTCTTATATTGCTTACTCAGATTTAAAATTAGGTTACGAATATCGGCAATACCTTGTGGGTCTAATCCATTGGTAGGTTCATCTAAAATAATCAATTGTGGATTATGTACTAAAGCAATGGCAATACCCAGTCGCTGCTTCATACCTTGGGAAAACGTTTTTACGGTATCATTTGCTCTATGTGCTAGCCCAACTATCTCTAACTGTTCCATTATCATGGTACGAGTGGGTTGGATTCCACTGAGTTTGGCAAATAAAGTAAGATTCTCGTATGCAGAGAGATATTTGTATACATCTGGCTTTTCGATGACAGCGCCAATCTGCTGCAATATTTCTTTTCTATGTTTTAATAGGGATAAGCCAAAAATTTGTATTTCTCCTGCGGTTGGTGTGATAAGCGTGAGCAACATTCGAATAGTAGTGCTTTTGCCCGCTCCGTTTTGTCCTAAAAATCCATATACGTCGCCGGACAATACGGAAAAAGATAATTGATTGACGGCGGTAAGTTGATCGAACTTTTTTGTGAGTGCTTCTACTTTTACAATTTCCATCTTTATATATAACAGCAAAGGTAGGAAAAGGTTAAGAAAAGACCGTAGACAGCAGACCGGAGACCATAAAGTTTAGACCTCGATTTTACTCGTAACTCGAATCCCGTCAACCCAAACCTCTTGCCTTTTACCCTACACCTTTAAATATTCCTGTAATGCTTTTACGTAGGCTTCGAAAGCCGAAATACCTATATCTGTAATTTTGCAAGTAGTTTGGGGATAGTTGTCTTTAAACTGTTTTACTACATCAATATATCCGGCATCTTTTAATTTTTGTACTTGAACACTCAAGTTTCCTGCGGTAGCATTTGTTTTGTCCCTTATAAAAGTAAATTCAGCTTCTTTAACACTAATGAGTAAGCTCATTACTGCTAAACGAAGTTGAGAATGTAATATGGGATCTAGCTCTTTAAACATGAGCGCGCTTTTGGGCTATATATTTTCTACGCAAAAGAATACCCGGAATAAACCAGCAGGCTAGTGCAGCAAAAGTACCTAGAAGCATATCGATTCCGGAACTAGTAAAACAAGAGATAATAAATAAAATATAAGTGATAATCGCACCTATAATCATAGGCATATATTTTTTTACTAATCCTGTAACAATCGTTGGAAATGCATAAATAAGTATATATATGGAGTAGAAACTTGGAGCAAACGGTGTAATAATTTTATCCGGTTTATTACCTGAAGAAAAATGCTGTATCATTGTCCACCCTTCTTTTAAAATAAGTTCTTTTGTAACTTCGGGAACGATTTGTTGGTAGAAGCTAAACCCAAAAATGGTTATACCGTAAACAAGCCATACAATATTGATTACATCATCTTCATATTTCTTAACTATTTTTCTTTCTTGTATAGAAATAAAAACTTGAGGTATAATAGCGATTAATACAATCAGCCAGATATCAAACCCAATATCAAATCCTATTTCAATTCGCAGATAGGTTACGAAAGAGGCAATACTTACTACGGTGCCCCAAAGAAGAGATCCGATACCTGTTTCGTGATAACTAGCTTTAGCT
>JAIEQT010000524.1 GCA_019747455.1 Chitinophagaceae bacterium
CCACAACATACCAGTTGTGCTGTACGGTAGCCGCGTTAGCATGCTTGGTGGTGAAATGAAGTTTACTCATATCTTTTGTTTTAATGAACCCGGCGCTATCCCGCCCGGATGGAATTCCCCTTTTTTGGGACGGCAAAGGTGCAGCTAAACAATGGGTTTTCCAAGAAAAAAGGGAGTTATTTTTAATGACCTCTTTGTAACTTATTGATTTTCAATAAAATTTTCGACTTATTTTTTATTTGATGCTCCATCTAAATATCTAGTTGCGGAATTTTTGAAACGGTTGGTAAATTACCAACCGTTAACTAACTTTAATAATCAGTTAGTTGCCGTATCGCTAGAAATTCTGAAAGATGATTTCTTTGGCAGATAGGTAAGTGCTTATGCAAATAATAAACTTGATGAAATTACAAAAATTTCATCTCAAACATGCCGATGCAAGAAAGAGCCCGATTCGAAATAAAACATAACGTCTACAGATTGATTGCTGAGATCGATTATGAAGATCAAATTCTAAATATCCGTTTTATAGGTACACATAATGAATATGATACGATTGACCCTAAAACAATTTAATGAACAATGAAAAAAAATTGGTACTTATTCGAATGTGAACGAGAGTATAATGAGGCATACAGCAGATTTGAGGAAATAAAATATGCTAAGAAAGGAGATCCGGATTATAAAGAGAAAATGCTTCTTGCTTTCCTTCTTGATGAATATGGCAGAAGAAAATGGACTTTAGATGATCCGGATCCAATAGAGTTTATAAAAATTCGAATGGAAGATTTTGGTTACAAAGCTGCTGACTTAGCTAAAGTATACGGCGATAAAGCCACTGTAAGCAAAGTGTTAAACTACAAGCAAGCACTTTCGTTAAACATGATTAGAAAGTTTAGTAAGTTGCTACAAATTCCACCAGAAGCATTAATTAAAGAATACGAATTACAATAAGTTGAGCTACCAAAAAGTTACTGCCACACAAATATTTGACGGCTATCGATTTCTTGAACCCGATACCGTATTGGTATTTGATGGAAATGGAGTTGTTGAGCACATTATTCCTGTAGCGGAAGCAGGAGAAGACGTAGAAAAAATCGATGGCATTGTTTGTCCGGGCTTGGTAAATACCCATTGCCATCTGGAGTTAAGCCATATGAAAGGCTCGATACCCGAGCACACTGGCTTACAAGATTTTATTATTGATATTGTAAGCAAGCGTCATTTTCCGGAAGAAGCAATAATAGCAGCCATGCAAGCCGCAGAGCAAGAAATGATTGCCGACGGTATTGTTGCTGTAGGAGATATTTGTAACAATACGTTGAGCATATCACTAAAAGCGAAACAACAATTAGCCTATTACAATTTTATTGAAGTAAGTGGATGGAACCCCGCCATTGCAGAAGCACGATACGAACATTCAAAAAATATCCTTAACAAATTCGAATCTCAGATTGAAGACTCCAGATTTCAGATTTCCAATTGTTCCCTCTCCCCCCATGCCCCTTATTCGGTTTCGAATGCATTATGGGATTTATTAATGCCTTATTTCTCGGAAAAAACAATAACCATCCACAACCAAGAATCGGCAGCCGAAAATGAATTGTTTAAAAACGGTACAGGGAAATTTAGAGACATGTATGCGAAGATGGGACTGGATGATAGCCATTTTACACCATCAGGTAAAACCAGTTTACAAACCTATTTTTCGAAATTGAATGAAGCGCAGAACATAATCTTAGTTCATAATACATTTACTTCCTTCGAAGATATTGAAGCAATTAACTCGAATCCCGAAACTCGTATCTCGAAACCCGTCTACCGTCCATTGTCTACCGTCTTTTTCTGCCTCTGCCCTAATGCCAACTTGTACATCGAGAACACTTTACCACCCATCGATTTACTACGCAACAAAAACTGCACTATTGTATTGGGTACCGATAGTTTAGCCAGCAATCATCAACTAAGTATTCGTTCAGAAATAAAAACAATTCAAAAGCATTTCCCACATATTCCACTTGAAGAAATGCTAGGCTGGGCAACTATCAATGGAGCACGTGCATTACAAATGGATAGCCTTTTAGGTAGTTTTGAAAAAGGCAAAAGACCCGGGTGGGTGGTCTTATAGATGCTGGTTACGGATATCGAGTTACGAGTTGTGGATTCATTTTCTAAATCGCATAGCTAATATTCTTGGAATAGTCGATCGATCAGCATCATCAAAAAACTCTTGTATAGTTTCTATAATAAATCCGTTTTGGCGGGCAGCTTCTGTAAAATCAGAAACATGATGATTAAAACAAGTAACCACCTGCATACCTTCTGCCGTTTCAAATCTTGCTTTTGACCCCGTATATTGTTTGAAAGGATGTAATTCGCCAATGTAAACATACCCTCCGTTTTTCAATACCCTACTTAATTTTTGAAAGATGATTTCCAGATTTTCAATATGCTCAAGTACTAAACTGAATGTTGCGATATCAAAATGATTTGCAGGGGCGAAACTCCAATCTTCTAGTATATTGGCTTGCACAAACTGCACTTTCTCAGATTGAATTTTTTCCTTTGCCTTAGCCAACATTTCTTCCGAAAAATCAACTGCCAATACGGAACTAGATTTTGTAAGAAGCCATGCCGTATTTTTTCCGGTACCACAACCAATTTCTAAACAATTTTCAAAAGAATGATCTTTTAAAAGAGAACGCAAGCTAAGCGCCTCCAGATCTCTCGTTTTATTCTCATTCGTATCGTATTGCTCAGCCCAGTTATTATATGCTTTTGCTACATTCATTAGCGTAAAGTTATGAAAAGAAAATAAGGCTATTACTATCTTAACACCTCCTGTAATATCCTATAACTTTTCATCTCTCCAAAACCAGGAATATGTAATGCCAAAAACTGCTGATACGCTTCTAATAGCTGGCGACGGATTTGCTGATTAAGGGTTATGGTCTCTAACTCATTATAAAAAGGCAAATTGACAATGCGTGATGTAATAGCCGCTAACTGCCCCTCAATAAAATAAGGATGCGTGGGTTGTTCTTTTACAAAACTACCTTCTTGCCAATCTACAAAGCCAGTTTCTAACCCGTATTCACCCTGCAACTGAAAACCTAATTCAGCTGCTAAATGCAAAGTAAAATACAGAGGCAAATTCCCCGCAAACAATGGGGTACCTTTATCTAATTGCTTCAAACTATCTTCTATCAGATAAAATAATTCCGGGTTGGCCTCAGGTTGTTTTAAACTATGCTGTAGCAGTTCAATAATATACATAGCAATAGTATTCTTCACCACATCAAAAAAAATAGACTCATAAATATGCGCCCATTTAAATTCTTTGATGAACTGTAATTGCTTGAGTTCATTATGATACACTTCTAAATCGAGTATAGCTCCCGGTTGAAAATAACCTGCTTTACCTGCAGATTTTTTTGTGCTCTGCCTAACCCCCTTTACAATATATTGCTGTATACCAAATAACTCGGTATATATAGATGTGATAATACTGGTATCACCATACTTAACTGTACGCAGTACAACTCCTTTTGTGGCATGAATCATAACGATTTATTGCTTCAGCGCTATTATTTGTACTTTATGCATGATCCGCATGAATAAAAAAGTAAGATCAAACTCGAACCACTTCTTGGCAAAATTAGCATCGTCTTTTGCATAATGATGATTATTCTGAAATAATTCTCCCATTAGCAAGATACCCCATGGAGATGTATTTTTTGAATGATCTCCGTTTTCAAAATTGCTATACCCATATTTATGTCCACACCAGTTTACAATAGCGCCTTGTATAGGTCCCATTAAAAAATGGATAGGCAGTAATAAACACCACCAATAATTAGGCGCAAAAAAATAATAAAAAGCTGTATAGCCGATCATAAACATGAAACGTGTTACCGCATGATGCCCTAGTTTATCTAATCTATCCCAAACAGGCAGATACTCTTTTGTAAACTGGGGATCTGGTAAATTTTTCCCGGTTAAGAATCCTCTGAAAATAAGTATTGTACTGCGCATCATCTGATACACATCCGTAAAAAAATGAGGTGAATGAGGATCTTTTTCTGTATCACTATACGCATGATGCATACGATGCATCACGCCATAAGCTCTTGGTACTAGAAAAGAAGAACCTTGTACCAACCAGGTTGCCACATAAAAAGTTCGTTCCCAAGTTTTACTGGTTGTGTACATCTGATGGGAACAATACCGATGTAAGAAAAAAGAGTGGAAGAACAATGATAAAAACCAATGTGTACAGAAGAATAAGAGTATAGCAAGCATCTAGCAATATAGTGCTTATTTATACCACACCTGTGAATTGTTTAAGAAAACGAATATCGTTTTGAGAATACAATCGCAGATCATTCACCTGATATTTTAATTGTGTAATACGCTCAACACCCATTCCAAAAGCAAAACCGGTGTATTTATTGGCGTCGATACCAAAATTTTCTAACACATTAGGGTGTACCATACCGCTTCCCAGAATTTCAACCCAACCACTGTGTTTACAAATATTACAACCATCACCGCCACATATCAAACAACTGATATCCATTTCTGCACTTGGCTCAGTAAAGGGAAAATAACTGGGACGAAAACGCACTTTTACATTTTTGCCGAACATCTCTTGCACAAAAAAGTAAAGTGTTTGCTTTAAGTCGGCAAAACTAACTTGCTCATCTACATACAAGCCTTCTACCTGATGAAAAAAACAATGTGCGCGCGCACTTACTGTTTCATTTCTGTAAACCCTACCCGGACAAATTACCCGTATAGGTGGTTTTTGCGTTTCCATCACCCTTGCTTGCACGCTGCTGGTATGCGTTCGCAATAGCCAGGTAGCACCATCGGCATTGGTTGGCTTATTGATATAAAAAGTATCCTGCATATCGCGTGCAGGGTGGTCTTCGGGCAAATTCATGGCGCCGAAATTGTGCCAGTCGTCTTCTATTTCCGGCCCTTCTGCAACCGCAAATCCTAATCTTTTAAAAATGGAAACTATTTCATTACGCACCAAGCTCAATGGGTGACGGGTACCCACGGGAATAGGTTCGCCGGGGAGGCTATAATCGGATTGAGTATTGCCCGTTGACCATTGACCATTGACCATTGACGACTGACCACGTAAGGAAGCTTGTAATTCCTCAAAACGCGCTTCAGCAAAGAGTTTGAAGTCGTTAAGTATTTGCCCGAATGACTTTTTTTGTTCCGCAGGTACATTCTTCATTTCACCCATCACCGCTTTTACCAAGCCTTTGGTTCCTAAATATTTAATACGAAACTGTTCTAAGGCTGCGGCATCGCTAATAGTAGCCGCCTTCATCTCGGCCTTATAACCCTCAATTTGCTGCAATAATGCTTCCATACGGCGAAGATAATTAGTTTATCGATTAGCACCCAACCTGCTAAATGGTTGATATACTGTACATTTGTAGGAATAGATTATTTGAATAATGGATTATAATACCTCAAGAAACCAATTAGGAATGAAGGAATACGGTCGCCATGTGCAACGTATGGTGGAGTATTTATTAACGATTGAAGACCGGGAAAAGCGTCAAAAACAAGCACAGTCTGTAATAGAGCTTATGGGTTTTTTAAATCCACATTTAAAGAATGTGGAAGACTTCCGTCATAAATTATGGGATCATCTTTTCTTTATTAGCGATTTCAAACTGGATGTAGATAGCCCCTATCCTATTCCACAGAAAGAAACCTATAAAATGAAGCCTGATCCACTCCCGTATCCTAAACATCACCCTAAATATGCGCATTTGGGTAAAAATATAGAGTTGGTAATAGATAAGGCTTTGAAAGAAGAAGACCCCGAGAAAAAAGCGGGCTTTGCCAATGCTATCGCATATTATATGAAATTGAGTTACAGCAATTGGCACAAAGAACTGGTTCAAGATGATGCCATTCGCTCTGAGTTGGATGCCATTACAGGCGGACAATTAGAGTTTTCTAACACCCCTTTCATTAAACATCGTAACCAGATTGAGCGCGACGATTATCCGAGCAGAGGTGGTAGATGGCAACAAAATTTCGGTGGCCGAAATAATAGAAACAACAGAAACAATAACGGTCGCCCCGGCAATAACAACAATCGGAACAACAACGGAGGTTTTAAGAAACGTTATTAACCCTAAACCTTTTACCCTTTACCTTTTACCTTTTACCTTTTACCTTTTAGCAAATGTCTTCTTTCGAAGTTATAGGTGGTAATAAATTAGCAGGTAGCATTACACCACAAGGTGCTAAAAATGAAGCTTTGCAAATTTTATCAGCAGTAGTATTAACCAACGAGCCTGTAACCATTACTAATATTCCTGATATCCTCGATGTAAATTTATTGATTGAGTTGCTAGCAGACATTGGTGTTACAATAGAAAAACTACAACCGGATACATATCGCTTTCAGGCCGATGGCATTGATCCCGATTATTTATCTACTGAAGCTTTTCGTAAAAAAAGCGGCAGACTTAGGGGGAGTGTAATGCTTGCAGGCCCAATGCTGGCAAGATTTTCAAGAGCTTATATTCCAAAACCGGGCGGCGACAAGATCGGTCGCCGACGACTAGATACGCATATTATTGGTTTTCAAAAATTAGGTGCCATTTACGATTATGATGATGCTATAAGTTGCTTCACTTTAAAAGCAGCCTCATTAAAGGGCACATATATGTTGCTCGATGAGCCATCGGTAACCGGTACAGCCAATATTGTTATGGCTGCTGTTTTTGCTGAAGGTGTCACTACCATTTATAATGCCGCTTGCGAGCCATATTTACAACAGCTCTGCCATATGCTAAATCGTATGGGTGCTAAAATAAGTGGTATTGGAAGTAATTTATTAACGATAGAGGGGGTAAAACAATTAGGTGGCACTGAACATCGATTATTACCCGATATGATTGAGATTGGCAGTTTCATAGGTTTAGCTGCCATGACACAGAGTGCGATCACGATTAAAGATGCCGGTATTGCTCATCTCGGAATTATACCAGAAAAATTTCAGCAGCTCGGTATTCAGTTTAGTATTCAAAATGATGATATTTATATACCTGCACAAGAAACGTATACTGTACAAACATTTTTAGATGGGGGCATCCTTACTATTTATGATCATCCCTGGCCTGGCTTTACACCCGACCTGTTATCGATTGTATTAGTAGTAGCCACACAAGCTATAGGGAGTGTTTTGATTCATCAGAAAATGTTTGAGAGTAGACTATTCTTCACGGATAAGTTGATTGATATGGGTGCTCAAATCATACTCTGCGATCCGCATCGTGCAACCGTTATAGGTTTAGGTAGAAAAAATAATTTAAGAGGTATTACGATGAGCTCACCTGATATACGCGCCGGACAAGCACTACTTATTGCAGCATTAAGCGCAGAGGGAAAAAGTACCATTCAAAATATTGAGCAGATCGATAGAGGATATCAATTTATTGATAAACGCTTGCAAGCTTTGGGGGCAGAGATAAAAAGGGTATAAATTTTTTAGCCCCGCTTAAAGCGGGGCTAAAAAATCGGAATCCAATAAAATTATGCTGCGTTATTTTATTTCCTTCATCAACTCTTTCACCGCAGCTTCTAATTGCTGATCAACACCTTTCTTCACTACTTCATATTCATTCATTACTTTGATGTCTGGTTCTGTTTGGCGATTCTCTAGGTATTGTCCACGATTATTTTTCACACCAACAGATGGTGCACCCCAGCGAATACCGGTATCCATTAGGCCTTCCCAACCAGCAAAAGTACATGTACCTGGCACGGGCATACCAACTAGTTTATTGATTTTCAACTCTTGCACCATAAAAGAATAACAATGACCATCACTGTAATTCGCTTCATTGGCTAAAGAAATACTGGGTTTAGTCCAACGGAAATTTGGCTCAAATCCATTACTGCGAACATCGTTGGTATAATCCATAAATTGTTTGCCACTTAAGAATACACTTAAATCTGCAACAAGATCACCACCACCATTATTGCGTGTATCAACCACAACACCTTTCTTAGCAAAATATTTACCCATCATTTCTTCATAGGTACTGCGAAAAGCGCCATCATTCATACCCGGAATATGTACATACCCCAAGGTACCGCCACTCATCTTTTCCACTTCATCTGCATTTCTTTTTACCCAACGCTCATATAATAAACCATTTTGCTCACCTTGAGAAATCGCTTTTACTGTAATTTCTCTTTTGGTTGTTCCTTCTACAATATTGAGTAAAACAGTTTTGCCGGCTTTGCGATTTAAATACTGCGCCAGATCTTTATCAGGCGTTATCAATTCACCATCAATTGATTCGATGATTGTTCCCGCTTTTACATTCAAACCGGCTTTATCCAGTGGTCCGTCTTTTATTACTTCTTCAATTTTTACGCCATTGCCTGTATAGGCTGCGTCATAAAAAGCACCTAATGACGCTGTAGCATCGCCAGATGCACTGAAAGCGGCATAGCTACTTCCACTATGGCTTACATTCAACTCTCCTAATAATTCGCTTAGCATTTCGCTAAATTCATAGTTATTACCAATAGAAGAAATATATTTATCGTAATCAGGTTTATAGCTGTCCCAGTCTATACCATGGAATGTTTTGGTAT
Organism: Chitinophagaceae bacterium; assembly: GCA_019747455.1. Taxonomy (GTDB): domain Bacteria; phylum Bacteroidota; class Bacteroidia; order Chitinophagales; family Chitinophagaceae; genus Sediminibacterium. Next base: position 8,650 of record JAIEQT010000524.1, read on the forward strand.
AGAAAGTTTTTTTCGTTCTACGCCATACATGATCGAACATGGCCTGTTTTTCTTCAGCTGTATTAATGATCATTTCTCCGTTAATGCTTACTCTATCTTGCTTACCACTTGCAGGATCAATTTTGGTAATACCTCCATCACTACTGATGAAAATAGACTTTTGATCCTTATCCCAAACCATAGAAGCAAAGCCTGCATTGAGTGGTACAAGCATTCTGGTTTCGCGTGTACGCAGGTTGGTTGTCCATAAGTTCATTCCTCTTTCAAAACGTGCTAAATAGTAAAGTGTTTCTCCATCTTTACTTACCAAAGCGTCTCCCATACTAGATGAATGAATGGTTACTTTGGCTTTACGTTGTGAAAGTCCATTCCAATCTATTACTACACTATCTTTTACAGGTGTTTTCTTTTTGCTAGTATCAGCCTTAGCTTTATTTTCCTCTACTTCCTTTACCAGTGCTATTTCTTCCTTACTTAATTTAAACTTATCAAAAGCTTCTTGTGTAAAGAACATCATATAGGCATCACTTTGTGCGCCCCCGCTCATGGCAGCAGCACGCAAACCATCTCTATTACTCTGCCATAACATAGCTTTGCCACCCATTACCCATTTGGGACGAAAATCATTAAACCCACTTTCTGTAAGATTTACAATTTTCTTGCCGTCGGCGCTCACTAAACCTACTTCTCCTACTGCACTACCTGG
>JAIEQT010000445.1 GCA_019747455.1 Chitinophagaceae bacterium
CTTAATAATGCTGCTAAAGAAGTGGTAGCCACAAAGTTTAAAGATGATATAAACCCTAAATTTATTGATAGCCTGCGCTCAGATGAAATTGGCGAACTTACTAATAACTTTAATTTGGCAGTTCGGAAAATCAGGAGAAGTGTTCAGATAATTCAAGATAAGAATAATAGCTTGGAATTAAAAAACAGACAGTTCATAGAAAATGAAAATGATCTAAAAAAAATAAATGCGCAAAAAGATAAGTTTTTATCTATTATCTCTCACGATATGCGCGCACCCTTATCAAGTATCATAGTATTTCTCGACTACTATAAAGATAATTTTAAAAGTTTTACAGAAACAGAGATCGACTTTGTATCAAGCAACCTGAATGCACATGTAAAAAGAGTTGTTGAAATGCTGGATGGCTTGCTACTATGGTCGCGTTCTCAAACGGGAGAAATACAAACAAATTTACAGCCAATTGATTTGGCTACCATAATTACTGATACGGTTGAAATTTTAACGCAAAGTGCCACTAATAAAAAAATAAGTATTTCACTTAATTTACATAATCAATTGATTTGGGCCGATAAGAATATGAGTGCATTCATTATTCGAAATGTTTTATCAAATGCCATTAAATTTACACATGAGGGTGGCCGAATAGAGATCAAAACCCAGCGAAATAAAAAATATGCGTTTGTTATCATAAAAGATAGCGGAGTAGGTATCCCGGAAGCGAATCTGAGTAAGCTATTTCAAGATAATATGAACTTTTCCACTTTTGGCACCGCTAATGAAAAAGGGATTGGCTTAGGCTTAGCATTATGCAAAGATTTCATGAATAAACAAAATGGAAATATTGAAATAGAGAGCTCTCCCGGAGAAGGAACGAGGGTGAATTTGTTGTTTCCATTGATAGTTTAATCAGAACGTCAGAACGTCGGAACGTCAGAACGGGTTATTGTTGACGACCTGACGATCCGACGTTTCGACGTTTGAACGTTCCAACGAAAATGCTTTAAATTTGCCCTATGAAGCAATTCACCATCCCCAACATATACCGTAGCGATTTTATCAGTAAGATAAAACAAGATCGAAAAGCTGCAGATAAGTTAAAAAAAGACTTCACCCCAACCCATTTAGATTTTGGGAATTTACATATATATCTGGCCAGACATTTTGGCTTTTGCTATGGAGTAGAGAACGCCATTGAAATTGCTTTCAATACTATAGCCGAGAATGAAGGAAAAAATATTTATTTACTCAGCGAAATGATCCATAATCCACAAGTAAATGCCGACTTAATAGCACGTGGCGTTCGTTTTTTACAAGACACTTATGGTAAACAATTAATTCCATTTGAAAGTTTACAGACAGATGATGTTGTCATCATTCCCGCTTTTGGAACTACGCTCGCTATTGAAGCTATGCTGCGCGAAAAAGGAATAGCAGTGGAAAAGTATAATACCACCTGCCCATTTGTTGAAAAGGTATGGAACCGAAGTGAGCAAATTGCACAAAAAGGATATAGTATCGTTATACACGGTAAACCTAAACATGAAGAAACCAGGGCAACCTTTTCCCATGCCGCTGCTAATACCCCTACTGTTGTTGTTAACGATATGGAAGAGACCATCTCATTAGCAAAATATATTACGGGAGAAAAAGTATCTACCGATTTTTATATTGAATTTGAAGGAAGATATTCGGCAGGGTTCGATATTACAAAAGATTTACAAAGAATTGGTGTTGTAAATCAAACAACCCAGCTAGCTACCGATACACAAGCTATCTCAGATTATTTGCGTAGCATTATTATGCAGCATTATCAATTAACAGATACCACCATTGGAGAGCGTTTTGCTGATACCCGCGATACACTTTGCTATGCCACAAACGATAATCAATCTGCTGTAGTTGGTATGCTCGAAACACCCGCAGATATAGCTTTGGTAATAGGCGGAAAAAATAGTAGCAACAGCTCTCATCTGGTAGAATTATGCGAAGCAAAACTACCCACCTATTTCATTGATGCCGCAAATAAACTAATTGATGAAAACACTATTGAGCATTGCCATTGGCGTACTAAAGAAGTATCACTTATTAAAGGCTATTTACCGCAACAGAGTCCTGCGCGTATTTTAATAACAAGCGGCGCTAGTTGTCCGGATGCTATTGTAGAGCAAGTAATTAGAAAGTTAGCCGGGTTTTATGGAGTTGATGAATTATCTATGTAAAAAAAAATTTCATCTTGTTAACTTCAACGCATCATTAAATCTATCTGCGGCATTATCCCAATTAATAATATTGAATAATGCATCAACGAAATCGGCGCGCTTATTTTTATATTTTAGATAATAGGAATGTTCCCAAACATCTATTACTAAAATAGGGATTACACCCCATTGTGTGATTTTTTCATGATTTTCACATTGCAAAATGGTAAGTTTATCCGTATAAGGCTGATAGCCTAAGATACCCCAACCATTACCATCAACATTTTTAGCCGTTTGAGCTAAATAAACTTTTAATTTTTCATAGCTCCCGAAATCTTTTTCAATTTTTTTAAGCAGCATCCCTCCAGGAGAAGTTTGTTTATTGATGAGATTCGTCCAGAAAATGGAGTGAAGTATATGGGAAGATAAATGATATGAGAGCTTTTTGGTCCAGAAATCAACAGTTTCGAGATTGTTTTCTTGCATCGCCTGGTTGATTTTTTTAAGATCTACATTCGCCGCTTTAGTTGCCCCACCGTGATGATAGGTATAATGTAAATGCAGGGTTTCACTATCCATATATGGTTCGAGAAAATTTTCGGCATATGGTAAGGGCTGTTGGATAAAATTACCATTTATATCTACCAGCTTATCAATGGTATTATCGGTTAAATTTCTACCAAATGCTTGGTTGGCGGTCAAAACAGTTGACAAACCACTCATGGCCCCTATTTTCAAAAAATCTTCCCTTTTCATACCTAAAGATTTAACTTTATTATTTTGTTTCTCCCTTGAACTTGAGATCAAAATCGATCATCCATTCTATGCCATATTTATCCCTGAACATTCCAAAATAAGATCCCCATGGGCTATCGGCCATTGGCATTTCAATTTCTCCTCCGGCAGAAAGTCCTGTATATATTTTATCGGCCTCTTCTTTACTTGTAGCACTGATAGATATCTTACTTCTGGTTTCTTTCTCATTATGTGTACCCATAAAAGAAGGAGTATCGCTAGCCATAAGAACATCATGATCACCAATAGGCAAGGCTATATGCATAATTTTATTTGCCTCTGTGTCGGGAATTGGATATTCCGGATTTGCAGGCATGTCTTTAAAACGAACGATCATGGCAAATTCGCCACCGAAAACAGACTTATAAAAATTAAAAGCTTCTTCAGCATTTCCATTAAAATGGATGTAGGGATTGATAGATGGCATGGGTTTGATTATTTATGATTTTGCAATACTATAACGTTCTTGCCAAGTGTTTTAAACCGAGTTCCATTTGCTTGTATAACCGTAATTGTAATATGACCTGTTTTACTCGTATTAATATCTCTAACAATACCCGACTTCCCGGCATGCGTGCCAGCTATTACTTCACATAGATCACCATCTTTTAGTGTGGCAGGGTTATTTACATTATTAGCCATTTAACAACGCTTATTTAATTACAGACTTATTATATAACACTAAATCTATAAAAAAACTAATTAAAAATCGCTATATGTATAGGCGACTACCATCACTACTCCAACCCTTCTCTAACCATCTTTCTATATACACTACCTTCAATATCACTCCGCCTAATTTCAAAGGCAAAATCTTGATCTAGTTTTGATAACAACTATCGCATGTTAATATGCTTTTCTCCTTATAGCATTTATTATTCTTATCGAAGTAAAGAATAAAATCTAGGTTCTGCAATGAAGTATCTCTAACTAAGTAAGTTATAGTTGAATCGGTTATTTGCAATATTGTATTGATTTTACTATTTTTCTTTCGAATTTTCGCAAACTTTTCAATGACTTTCTCTTTCTTCATATCGATATAATATTGCGCACTAACAAAATGAGTTAGTGAGATATAAATAAAAAAGATAAAAAAAGTAAGCTTCATTTTTTAAAATTTTCATCTGAAATACCATTATTACGCTTACTTTCCTTACTTACTCCATATACTTCATTTGGTTCATTTAATATCTTGCCGTGGCTACTATATAAGACTTCATGCATTGCTTCAATATTTTTATGAAAGCTATCAGGCAGTCTTGCCCAATCAAATAATTCAACAAGAATTGGTATCCTACTCACGAGTATTTTTTCCTTTACATCTGAAAAAATATCAATTGGTACTCTCTCCAGCGTTGCAGTTCGCATCACCAAATCTAAATCACTCCCCTCATGTGCCTCTCCTGTTACTCGACTACCATAAGCCCATACTTCTATGGGAATACTCACTTCAGAAAAGATAGCGGTTAATATATCCTTATGCTTATCCTTCAGCAGCATTATTTTGTTTTTTTATCGCTTCATTAAATAAACGAGCATCTTCAATAAACCTTGGTAATAATAAAAGAGTTTCTTCTGCAAAATTAACCCCATAGTCGTGAGCAGTACTATTTCTATTTTCTCTATACTCCAAAAAATTTTCACAAAGTTGGGTAGAAATAATATCTCTCAATACGGCTTGTCTGAATACTTCATTAAAATAAAGTTTATCAACTGCTTTTGAAGAATGCAAATAAGGCTTTAATGACTTACGAAGCAACTTAACACTTTGCTCTAATATAATTTCAAACTCTTTTACGCAAGCGGAGCGATACATATCATAGTCAATATTTGTTTGATCTGATTTTAATAACAAATCATACGCCTTTTCAAGTGTATCAATACAGCGCTGGTAAAATTCCGTTTCAATTTTCATCTCTACAAATTACGATAAAATTTACGAAGGGATACAATCATTTTTTGAAAAATTCATGCTGTTGGCCAGCGACGAACTCAGGCAGACAGGGCAACAACCCTATAAAATTTAAAACAAACTCACTCCTCCTCGGCCTTATTTTTTAACATCCCTAACAAACTAAAAGCATTCTTAGTAACAATTTTTTTTGTAAGCCATTCCTTACTTACTCCTCTTAAGCCTACTAATCCATTCTGCTTTATCCCTGCCTCTACGGGCGTTAGTTCAAAACTACTATCGGTTTTTGAAACAAATACATAATTCTTCCCTTCATAACGAACTAGGGCCTCTTCAGGAATAGCTATTTGCATAGCGGCATTTTCCATGAACTCACCACTCAAAAACATACCCGGTAAGAGTTCATGATTAGGTTGTTCAAAATGGCAATGTACCAAACCAGTTCTTGCTTCATCTACATTTTTAGTAACCAATATTACTTCTACTTCATACTTCTTATTCGGCTGATTGGCCAATGTTACAAACGCCTTCATTCCTTTTTGAATACGCGATAGATCTTTTTCAAAAACTGTTAATGCGGCGTGTATATCATCTGGATTAACAAGTTCAAATAATACATCAGCCGGATTCACATATTTACCAATATTTACATTCACTTTCGTTACAAAACCCGTAATAGGTGAGCGAACAGCTACCGTTCGAGAAATATTGTTTACAGTGAGTTTCTGTGGATCAATACCGATAATACGAAGTTTCTCTTCAAAAGATTTTACCATTACCTGCACGGATTTATACTCACTTAAAACTTGCTGATAACTTTTTTTACTGGTAGCTTCCTGATCACTTAACTCTTTTTGTCGCTGAACGTCGGTTGCCAGATATTCCAGTTTAGCTTTATCTACTAAATATTCTTGCTGCAGTTCCACATAACTCTTATCTTCCATTTCTGCAATCACTTCTCCTTTTTTTACACTAATACCGGGAAGCAAATGCGATTTCTTGAGATAGCCTCCAAGCGGAAAACTAACAGATACCATACTTTGCGGCGGCACATCTACCAGACCATTTACTTTTATCACGTCATGCATAGCTACTTCTATTGGCTTACTAACTTGCAAAGTGGCATGCGCCTTTTGCGCAGATGTAAGTATTAGCAAAGAATCGTTTACCAATTTTTTTATTTCACTTTTTGGCTCTTCTGTTGTTTTCTTCATTTCACGCTTACATGCCAACATCATCATGCCAAAGAATAAGATATATAAGTGCTTCATAGTTTAATTATTAAGTAAGTAATGTAATTCCGCAGCCGTTATATTAAGCATTCGAATAGCTTCTAACTGTTGCATTTTTATTTGTATCGATTGATTTATTAAGGTTCCCCATTCAATATAGCCAATTTGTCCATTTTTATAGTTCAGATTAGCTGTTTTGATCAACACATCAGCCTGCTTCTTCCCTATTTGCTCATAATAATCCGTTGCTTTGGCATAACGCTCATACTCGCCAAGTGCTGCCTGTATTTTAACCTGGAGAATATTAGTAGCAGCATTGGTAGTGGCTATGGCAACCATTTCGTTAATGGCAGCTGCTTTTACCTTTTGCTTTTGCGCCTTACTAAATACAGGCAATGACATTCCAAGTGTTACAAATGAAAAACGATTACCGAGATCATATAATCTTTCTGATCTATCCTGACGCATCTGCCAGCCACTTAAAGATTGATTACTATAACCTACTACCCAATCTGGTTTCAACTTCAGTTTTGTTAGTTCCGTTTCGGCCACATATTGATTTTCCTGTGCCTTGTAAAAGGCCAGCAAAGGATTATTTCTCCACTGTGCAGAATCGAAAAGCAATTTATGAGATACTAATTTATCTGCTGCCGAAAAAATGGTATCCGTTTGTAACACAATACTGATTTGCCTTTGTATTGCTTTTTTCTCAGTAAGCTGTTGGGTAATTATTAATTTATGCTGCATCACCATATTATCTAATACTGTTTTTTCTAACAAATTAGTTTCTCCTTTTTTTAATCGTAACGCAGCCATTTTTTGAAAAGGAGAAAGAGAGCTGTCTAATTGCTGCAAAATCTCTAGCGCAGCCATTTGATATTGGAGTTGAACATATAATTGCCTGATTAATTTTTTAACATCGGCCTCTTGTACTTTTGCATTCGCAGCAGCCGTTTGTAAAAATGTTTCTAAGAGATTTTTTTGCTTTTGATAAAACCCAACCGGAGCCAGCGGTTGTAAAATAGAGATTTTAGCATCAAATGCATATGTATTATAGCTTCCTAAATCGGAACTAATTTGTGTTTTAGGAATTTCGTGATACGACTCTTTTAGCGCTGCAAAATATTGAGTTTGCATACGACCTACCTGTAACAGGGCAGCCTTTTGACCAGCTTTTGCTAAAAGTTCAGGCAAACTTATTTTTACTTCAACTTGTTGTGCATGTAGCATCGAAGGCAAGAAAAGAATAGCTATCCAAGCTATTGGCTTTATATTCATCTTCACCTTAGTGGTATCAAATAACAGAAACAAACAAGGTAATACAACAAGTGTAAGTAGCGTAGCAGTAACCAATCCGCCAATTACTACCGTTGCTAATGGACGTTGTACTTCGGCCCCTGCTCCATGGCTTAAAGCCATTGGTAAAAAACCAAGGGAAGCCACTGCAGCAGTCATTAATATAGGCCTTAAGCGAGAGGCTGTGGCTTCAATGATAATAGTATGTACGCTTGAACCTGTATGAACCTGTTTTTGCTTTCTTATTTCTGTAATCATTACAATACCATTTAGTACAGCTACCCCAAATAAGGCAATAAAACCAACACCTGCAGAAATACTAAAGGGCATATCTCTTAACCATAAGCTAATGATACCGCCTGTTGCAGATAAGGGTATTGCCGAGAAAATAAGTAGCCCATATTTTATTTTACCAAAAGTGAGGTACAGCAGTAATAGAATTAATAATAATGCAATAGGAACTGCTATGGCTAACCTAGCAGTTGCATGTTGCAGATTTTCGTATTGACCACCATAAGTAATATAATAATCAACAGGAAGTTTTATATTGGCTTCAACCATACCCCTCAAAGCTTCCACCACGCTCTCTACATCTTTACCTCTAACATTAAAGCCAACCGTAATTCTTCTTCTACTGTCTTCTCTTTGAATTTGATACGGTCCATCTTTTAGTTCAACGGTTGCTAATTGGTTTAATGGCACTTGCAACCCATTAGAAACACAAACCAAAAGATTATCAAGCGCTGTACTATTCAGTCGTTGATTTTTATCAAGTCTGATCACCATATCGAAGCGTTTATCGCCTTCAAATACTACACCCGATTTAGCACCCACATATGCCGATTCAATGGTGGCATTGATATCGCTAATACTTGCACCAAAGCGAGCTATAGCTGCCCTGTTATATGTAATTACCCATTGCGGTATTCCTGTAACTGTTTCTACATAAATATCTTTGGCGCCCTCTATTTTTGTTATTTTATCCCCTAAAATAGCGGCAATAGTAGCGAGGCTATCTAAATCATCACCAAAAACTTTACATACAACATCTTGTCGAGCACCTGTCATGAGCTCATTAAAACGCATCTGCACGGGAAATTGAAAACCGGTTGTTACCCCGGGTATTTGCTGTAATACGGTACTCATTTTTTCTGCCAGCTCGTCAAATCCTTTAGCAGAAGTCCATTCCTTTTTATCCTTTAAAATAACCATCATATCTGCAGCTTCCATAGGCATAGGATCGGTAGGTATTTCCCCTGAACCTATTTTGGTAACTACTTTTTTAACTTCAGGAAAAGAATCCAATAAAAGCCTTGCCGTTTTTTGAGTAGTGTTTACCGTATTTGTAAGCGATGATCCGGTTAGCAAGCGAGTATCTACGGCAAAGTCTCCTTCCTCCAGTTTAGGAATAAACTCGCCTCCCAGTGTTGTTAATATCCATATAGCTAAAGCGAATAACAAAATATTGATGGTTACAATGGTTTTAGGTATGGCGAGTACTTTTTGTAAAGTCTTTTTATACCAAGCCGCCAACGTATTCATCCAGCGATCGGTAAAAGTATCAGCTCGTTTAATTTTTTTACTGAGCAGTAAAGCGCTCATCATAGGTACATATGTAAGCGACAGAATAAGTGCCCCTATAATGCTAAAAGAAACCGTTTCAGCCATAGGGCGAAACATTTTGCCTTCGATTCCCTGAAGAGAAAGAATTGGTAAATACACCACTAATATAATAAGTTGACCAAATGCTGCCGCATTCATCATTCCCGAAGCACTTTTCTGTACTTCCCTATTCATCTGCTCCTGCGTTAGTTTATGTGTATTATTATCTGGGATATCTAACTTCAATTTATGCAAAACAGCTTCTACAATAATTACAGCCCCATCTACTAATAAACCAAAATCGAGTGCGCCCAAACTCATAAGATTACCGCTGGTTCCGGTGATGGTCATTAAGATCAATGCAAACAATAAAGAAAGGGGAATAACAGATGCTACTATAAGCACTGCACGTATATTGCCCAGAAATAATACTAATACAAAAATGACTATTAAAGCCCCCTCCAATAAATTTGTTTTCACAGTGCCAATAGCATTGTTGACCATTTTAGTACGATCTAAAAAGGCTTCAATCTTCACGCCTTCGGGTAATGTACTTT